>NZ_CAUVXI010000312.1:0-4214 GCF_963555845.1 Protofrankia sp. Cas8
AGTCGGAAGGGGTTCGACCGCAACATCTATGCCCAAACTCTGTTCACAGAAGTCGGCCAGGTCTTCGATGTCGGCATCGCCTGCCCCGGCGAGCTCCCGTACCTCACCGGCAAGCTCGTCGGCTTGACGCACTGGATTATCCTGGCGAATTTTCAATGGAAAACGACTCGGCGATGAGGGCATGCCGAGGTCACACAGCAGGACATCAATTTCGAGGAGATCGTCCACGCGGCGCAGGGCCTGCTCGACTGCAGGGCTCGTATCGGGTTGCGCGCGTGCCGAGATCCGAGTGACTCCCCGCTCGTCGCTCGCGAGCAGTTCGGCGACCGACACCCCGGTCGCGTCGGCGATGAGCGCGAGCTCCAAGGTGCTCAGACGCCGCTTGCCGCTGAGCACCTTGGACAAAGCGGTCGGATCCATACCGGCGGCCTTCGCAAGCGCCTGCTGGGTCATGCCTGACTCCCGCAGCGTCTGGCGTATGCGGTCAGCGAGAAGCTCAGGTTTCACCTAGCCATGATACGTCGATACTTGCGAAAATCGCAAAGTCCATGGTGGTAATCGTTGTGCTGTCGGCGCTGTGGCGGCGGGGGGTTCCAGCGGTATCGGTTGGCGACGCCGACGCCGACGCCGACGCCGGGCGCCCGAACGACGCACCGCCGGACGACGGCGCAGACCGGGACGTCCGGCAGCGGCTCAACGATGTGAATCTGGTGCTACTGGAGCAGCACGAGATTCACATCCTTACCGTGTGATCCGCACCGTGTGATCCGCGGTAAGGATGTGGCGGCGGGTGGCAGAGACGTGGCGTACGGGCGGCGGTTGTCAGTGGACAAGCGGCGGTGAAGCAGGTCGTACGCCTGGGGGGCGTAGCCGACCTCACCGAACGCGTACGCCTCGGCCAGCACGTTGGCGGCACGGTCCCGATATCCGCCTGACCAGCGCCGAGGGGTGCGGCTCGTCCTTGGCGACTGCAGCAGATCACACAGCGCGTTGGGGATGAGGACATTGGCGTCCAGGACGATGATGGCCGGCACGATCAGGCCGCATCACCGGTGCCGGTTGGCGCCGGTGACCCGTACATGCCCATCTCCAACGCGTCCGCGGTCATCTCCGACAACACCTCGCGGCGCTTACGGCTGCGCCGTTGCCTATATGCGAGCACCTGTTCGAGCGGGATCCGCCGCGACGAGCCGGGCCGAGAGTAGCCGACCTCCCCCGCATCCAGCAGTTTGATCAACGTTGGACGGGAGACACCCAGCAGATCCGCGGCCTCACGTGTCGTCAGTTCCTGGTCCACCGCGACCACCGCCACACCCCTGCCGGACGCGAGCAGCTCGGCCACCCGCGTAAGGACCTCACGCACGGAGCGAGGCAGCTCCGCCTCGGCACCACCACGGATCAACGCCAATGACCGATCGTCACCCTCGCCCATGAGGTCGACCAGACGAACCAGGGCGACCTGTTCGTCCGATGCCGGTATCACCGTTTCCGGGGCCATCGCCGGACTCCCTCTGCTGCCGTCATGGCGACTAACTGCCGTCGTCCGTCGTCCCGCAAAGTGCAAAAAACGCAACCGACTGGCGCCCGCGCGCCGAGCGCCCGGTTTGGGTGGCGTATCCCGTACCAGGACGTTGTCATCGCTGTGGCGAGGACTACGCTCACGTTACGGCGCAACTGGGGCAACCGTTGCGACGTCGGCGCTGTGGAGGCGGGGGGTTCCAGTGGCACCGGTTGGCGACGGCGGCAGGTCGCCGAGCGACGGGATCCCGGACGGCGACCCCGACATCTGCCTGACCAATACCGAGCGGACCGACTTCCTGAACGCGGTCGCGCGGGCCTACCGGACCGAGGCCGCCGCCTCGATGGTGCTCAACCAGATCGGGTACCCGTTGGCATACAGTCCGGTCATCCAGGGCATCAACCCGGAACAGTGGTGGACACAGGTATTCATCGAGTTCGACAATGGAATCATTCTCGTGCCCTTCCGGACGCTGCTGTACAACAGCAGTCAGCGCTACCCGGCAAGTGCCGTGTTTCAACGGCTCGCCGCCCGTCATCTCACCAACGAGCTAAACTCGACGACCGGCGAGACGAACGAGAACGGTCGAACCGCGACGTCGGAAAATGTCACGGTGTCGACGCAGGACGACGGCCGTGCGCAGGCTACCGAAGGCTCGACCGCGCAGCCGGCGGAAGCCGAGGTGGGGCCGGCGCAGAGCTGCCATGTGATTGTGCGGGCGAGTTCGGAACCAGAGCGCCGCAAGGCCGCGGAAATCCTCACGAGCCTCGGCCTGGGGCCACACGAGTTCTGGTCGACCGCGCACGCGGTTTCCTACCGGGTCAACGACGAGAACACCGGACGGGTGCGGGAGCGGCTCGAGGAAACCGATCTCGGGTGGACGGTTGTCCCGGCGGGTGAACCCGACTACGTGTTCCAGACGCTGTACGCACGGGGGCCGGACGGCCGGCAGTTCCGGTTGAATGACGCCCCCGCCCAGCAGACCGTCGCCAACATGGCTGCGTCGGTAATGGACGAGTACCCGCCTGGTTACGCAGGCCCAACTCGCTCCATTGTCGTGGACGCGGTGCAGGACGACGGCTCGGGACGGCGGCTCGACGGGGACGACACCCTGCACGGAGCGGGGTTACGCGACGGCTCCCGGACCCGGATCGGGGTGGAGGCCCAGGCCGGGGCGCTCAACCCGAAGGACCGGCAGGAGGCGCTGCACCGGGTCCGCAACCAGCTTGTCGCCTACGCGCAGGCGCATCCCCGATTCCAGGTGCGGGCCAATTCCACTCTGCTGCCCACCGAGTACGAGCTGGAATTCGTCCAGGCGAGTTTCGGGCCGGGTGCGATATCTGGCGACGATCCGGTGACCGTCAACCGGCATGTCGTTCTGGTGCAGCTCGGATCCGAATTCCCCGAAACGCCACCGCTGGTTTTCTGGCTGACTCCGATCTTCCATCCGAATGTATTCCCGAACTACGACTGTGACCAGGCTCGGGAACACGAGGCCCAGCAGGGGCTGGTGTGCCTGGGCGCGCTGGCCGAGTCCTACACGCCGTCCCTGGATTTCGGTGAGTTGTGCCAGATTCTGGTGGATATGGCAGCCTTCCGGAACTACAGTCTGCAGGAGGAAAGCGGCCAGCTGGATGCCTTCGGCGCACCTGAGGTTCGCGTCAACTACTATGATCGGGCAGCTGCGGAATGGGTCAAGGCGAACCAGGCTCGGATAGCTGAGATCGGCGGCCGTGTCCTGTTCCGGGCGCCGCGGCGCCGTGCGGTTTACCGCAACGTGGTCGAAAGCATTGTCGGAACCGTCGCCGACGACCGGCCCGCGACCGTCCCCGAGGACGACCCGCAGGCCGGGGCCGGGGCCGGGGCCGGCGGACGATGAGTGCCGAGGTCGAGCTGTACCGCACCGACGACTATGTCCGGGTCGGTCGGGTGCCGCTCGTCCCGCTGTTGCAGGCCATGTTCGAACGGGTGCTGGGCGAGGCCTTGGTCGGCAGCCGTTTCGAGCTGTCGTTCCTGCCGGTCGCGGACCGCTCCGAGCTGGCGGGTAACCCGTCGGTGGTCAACCTCCGGTCGAGCCACGGCTATGTCCAGGTGCGCATCGTCCGGGATGGTCGGCTGCTCTACCAGCATCCGCACGCGGTCCGGGAGATCATCGCCCGGCCGTTGCAGCGGCTGCTCGCCGAGCAGATACCGGCGGAGACGCACTGGGGGTTCGGTATCCGCGGCCCGGGATTCGATCGAGTGGCGCTTGTCCGGCCCGCCCCGGAGGTCGAGGGTCGGGTCGAGGTGACGGTGGGTTCCGGCAGGCCGAGGCTCTTCCATCTGGAGGAGATCCACGAGCCCGATCCCCCGACCGCGACCCTCGCTGAGCTCGGCGCCGACATGGCTGCGATACCCGGTGCCGAGGCGGCGGAGGCGGCACCGGCGGCCTCGCCGGGAGTCGCGGTGGTGGTCGACCGTGACGTCGCGGACGCCCTGAAACACCGGATGACGTTCTCGACGGAGGTGGAGGAGGGTGGTTTCCTCGCCGGTCACGTCTACCGTGACGCCGACCGCCCCGGCAGCCACCTCGTGAAGATCACGGCGGCGATCCCGGGGGAGCGGACCGGCGCGTCGCTGCTGCACTTCACCTTCACCGGCGAGAGCTTCCTGCGGATCAACGAACAGCTGGCCAGGAGCGGCCGGGACGAACGGC
>NZ_CAUVXI010000313.1:0-4191 GCF_963555845.1 Protofrankia sp. Cas8
CCTGGGCGTGCCCGATCGCACGGTTATGGGAATCATGGGCTGGTCGACAGACCAGCGCAGCCGCTATCAGCACATCACGGACCCGGTGCTTAAGGACGTGGCCGAGTGCCTGAACCGGTTGCTGTGGGACGGCCCGGCGTCCGCCGACGGGGCCAAGTGAGACCGGAATCGAGACCAGATGATCCACGGGCAGTCTCGGGCCGTGTGCCTGCCCGTGCAACCAGCCTGGTCAGAGCGGTGGAGGTGGGATTTGAACCCACGGAGGGGTTGCCCCCTCACACGCTTTCGAGGCGTGCGCCCTCGGCCACTAGGCGACTCCACCGTTCGCTAGCTTACTGGACGCAGCGGCCATCGTGGCGGGTACCCGTCGACGAGTACGGACCCGTCGGAGCTGCGCACCCCGGCCCCGCGACGCCGGGTCCCTATTGCCGGGCGCTCTTAACTGGGTGCTCGTCGCGGGATGCGGCGGGCGGCGAAGAAATCCGTGAGAAGGCGTGCGCATTCCTGTTCCCGCACTCCTGTGATCACCTCGGGACGGTGGTTGAGGCGCGGGTCGCGGACGGCGTCCCACAGCGACCCGACCGCACCTGCTTTCGGATCATGTGCCCCGTAGACCAACCGATCGACCCGGGCGAGGACGAGGGCGCCCGCGCACATCGTGCACGGTTCCAGGGTGACGACCAGCGTCGCACCGGACAGCCGCCACGAGCCGGTGGCCGCCGCCGCGGCACGTAGCGCGACCACCTCTGCGTGAGCGGTCGGGTCCTGGTCGGCCTCGCGGGCGTTACGGCCCCGGCCGATGATCTTTCCGTCCGGGCCGGCCACCACGGCACCCACCGGAACGTCCCCGGTGGCCGACGCCTGCTCGGCCTCCGCCAGCGCGGCACCCATCAGGGCGGCGAACCGGGCCGCGTCGCCGGGTATGCCCGTCACGTCAGCTCCCGATCTCGTCCAGGATGTCCGCGCAGCCGGCGCGTTCGCTGATCGCGGCTGCGACGTCCCCGGGCAGGAGGCCCTCCTCCGTGATCAGCTCGAGGAGGGCGTCCGCGTCGGTGCCGACGTCTGCAAGCAGCTCGATGTCGCCTGCCGGTGCCGCGCCCGCGAGCAGGTCCTCGGATTCGTCGTCGATGGCGGTGCTGCCCGGCGGCGGCAGCGCCCCCGTGAGCAGCCGGTCGGCCAGGGCCGAGGTGAACAGCACCCGGTGGTCGGACAGGAAGACCCGGGGATCACCGACATCACCGTCCACTCGGACGATCCCCAGATACTCGTCGTCCTCCTCGATGAAGGCGATGACGAGTTCCGTCGAGATGTCACGCATCAGATCCGTGAGCCCGTCAAGGTCTTCGGCGTCGTCAAGACTGATCTCGTGTGCGGTCCATCGGCCGCGCTCGCGGCCGATGGCACTTGCTCTCCGGGTCACCGAGCTCCCTCACGTTCGTGTATCGCGTCCATACCCAACCTCAAGGACCCAACCTCAAGGACCCAACCTCAAGGACCCAACCTCAAGGACCCAACCTCAAGGACCCAACCTCAAGGACCCAACCTCAAGGACCCAACCTCAAGGACCCAACCTCAAGGACCCAACCTCAAGAACCCAACCTCAGAACCGGTCGTGAGCTGTGCCACCGTGATCCACCGGCCCTGCGCCCGGGTGCGGAGCCCAGCCGCGGGCGGTCGTCCGCGTCGTCGGCGGTGCCCGGTCGGGGCATGGCGCGACCTGCCCACGGCCGCCTTGGCCTTGCACGTCGGGTTTCCACGTCGGGTTTCCACATCGGACGCCCATTTCGGGCACGTCATATCACATCTTGCAGCACACTCGGACCTGATCGACCCGCGGACGGGCTCAGGGACCCAAAGGTGGCGCAATCATGCTGGTGTCGCGCGGCCGGGCGGGCCCGCCTCGGTCGGCTGCCAAGGGCAGCGCGGCCGTGCGGCTGGTGGCCGGCACGCTGGTGGCCGGCACGCTGGTGGGAGTCACGGTTGTTGGAGTCACGGTGGTGGGAGCCCTCGTCGCACGTCGCGCACCCCCGACGACCGCGCCAGGGGGCCATCCGCCCATTGCCGCCGCGTTCGGCGCGGTCGTCGGCACCCGAGACCCGTTGGGTCCGCTGACACACCGAGCCGATCCGTACCTGTTCGTCACGGCTGATCACAGTCTTACCCGGGCTGAGATCGACCGACTTCGCCAGGCTGTGGGCGCGGTCGAGGCGGTTGTCACCGACTTTGCCGAGGTGAGTGTGGGAAGCGGCCGCACCGGCGCGGTCGGGGCTGATGCGGGCCTGCTGCGCACTGTTGCGCCCGCCGGCACCGCCGAGGCCACCGGGCTGTGGCAGCGGATCGCGGATGGAGACGTGGCGGTTGCGCACAGCGTTGCAGCGGCTCTGGACGTGCAGCTGGGCGCTCAGGTCGACATCGGTCGCGACCGGCCGGTCAACCTACGCGTCGGTGCGCTGGCAACCACCCGCCTGCCGGGTGTCGGCGTTGTGGTGGACCGCTCCCGGTCCGCTGCGCTCGGCCTTGTCGCCGACAGTGCGGTTGTGCTTGTCGTCCCCGGTACGCCCGACCCCGTGGTGCTTGCCGCCACCGCACGCCAGGCCGTCCACGGTCTGCGGGTCACGGCGCTGCGGAGCGTTCTGCTACCGCCTGCTGCGGCTCCCAGCGCTCCCAGCGCTCCCAGCGCTCCCACCGCTCCCACGGCTTCACCCCTGCCGCTGCCGGCAGCACGCGGTCCGGTGGGGGGGTCGGGCTGGGTGATACCGACGATCGGGATGATTTCGCGCGGCTTCAACCCCACGGCCGGCTCCGGGCGTCACCTCGGGCTTGACATCGCCGCGCCGCTGGGTAGTCCCATCATGGCCGCGGCTGCCGGGTATGTCCTCTACGCCGGGCCGGCATCCGGTTTTGGAAACGAAATCGTGCTTCAGCACGGGGATGGTGTCGAGACCGTTTACGGTCATATGAGGGTATTCACGATCCGAGAGGGAACGGTTGCTGCCGGTCAGCAGATTGCCCTGGTCGGGAACGAAGGCCGGTCAACGGGCCCTCATCTGCACCTCGAGGTGCACGTCGGCGAACGGCCGGTGGATCCGCTGGTGTGGCTTCGTGAGCACGGCGTCCCGATCTGATGATCTTCCGGTCGTCGGTGCGGGTGTCGGTCCGCGCCGCTCGCCCCGTCGACATGCGTGGGGGTAGCTGTAACAGGCGAGGCGAGTCGTGGCACGCTGATGAGGCGATGACCACACCATCCCCACGCCGGTTCTCCACCCGCACCCGCGCCGCACTCGCGGTGGAGAAGCTTGCGTCCTCGGCCTCCCGCCGGCTGGGACGCGGATCAGGCGAGATGATCGGCGGCAAGCTGGCGCTCCAAGTGTCCCCGCAGATTCTCACCGAGGTCGCGGCCGGCCGGCTGGCGGCATGCGTCAGCGGAACCAACGGCAAGACAACGACCACCCGGCTGTTGGCCCGCGCGCTGGGCACCCTCGGCCCGGTGAAGAGCAACAGCGGTGGCGCGAACATGGCGCCGGGAGTGCTCGCCGCGCTGTCCCGGCCGCCCTTTGACGCGACCGCCGCGCTCGAGGTGGACGAAATCTGGCTGCCCAAGGTTGCCAGGCAGATCCTTCCCCGGGCCGTTGTACTGCTCAACATCAGCCGGGACCAGCTCGACCGGTCCAACGAGACCCGACGGATCGCGAGCCTCTGGCGTGAGCTTGGGGCGGATCTGCCTGACGCGACAGTGGTCGCCAACGTCGACGATCCGCTCGTGGTCTGGGCGGCGTCCAGTTGGGCGAACCAGACCTGGGTCTCGGCCGGGCAGAACTGGACGGCGGATGCGATGGTGTGCCCGCAGTGCGCCCGGTTGCTCCATCGCAACTCCTCGGGTTGGTGGTGTGACTGCGGGCTGGCCCGCCCGGAACCGCTCGTCGCCGTCATCGGGCCTGGCGAACTGCTGTGGTTCGGCTCCCACGTCAAGGCATCCATCGACCTGCCCGGACGGGTGAACCTCGGCAACGCGGCGATGGCCGCCGCCGCGGCGAGACTCTTCGGGGTCGAGGTCGGCGACGCACTGGGCGCGATGACGGGTCTCGGCGACGTCCAAGGGCGCTATCAGGAGGTCGAGCTCGACGAGAACGGTGTCCGCGGGCGGCTCCTGCTGGCCAAGAACCCGGCCGGCTGGGTGGAGATGATGGAACT
>NZ_CAUVXI010000314.1:0-4175 GCF_963555845.1 Protofrankia sp. Cas8
CGCTTCAGCGGCGCCGGTCGCCATCAGCACATCCACCCATCGCGGGTAGCTTCTCTCCGGGCCGATGCTCACACGTCCCGGGCACTGGGCGGGGAACAGGTGTAATGGGCCTGCACCCGGCTGATCGGCTCACCGGGATTGACGGTCAGCACCTCGGCGACCATGCGTCCGCCGATACTACGGAAGTAAAGGGTGACGGTGTCGACGCAGTACAGCACGTCGACCAGCTCGAAGCGCAGGTCAGGATAGCGGTCCAGGGCCGCGCCGAAGTAGCGGACCACAGCCTCGCGGCCTTTGAGGGTGCTGGAGTCGGTTATTTCCTCCGCGAACGGGGAAACGAGCTCCACATCGGGGGCGTAGAGAAGAGCGATTTCCTTGAGGTCATGCCGGTTCCACACCATCACGTGCTCACGTCCGAACTCAAGGGCGGCCTCGGGAGTCCAAACCATGTCGTTGCCTTTCAGCGGTCGTGACCCGCCGCAGCCTATAGTTCTACGGTGGCATTGTCCCCAGCAGGTCTCGCGGTCAGCCGCCGGCGGGTTTGGGATGGGTGGCGAAGAAGCGCCAGATGGCGTCGGTGGCGTTCAGCGCGGTGGACGGGGGATCAAGGTGCAGCAGGCGTTCCAGCACGGGCTTGGGCTCCCCGCCGGGCCACTGGTGACCTGCCCCGGCGATGGTGACCAGCTCGACGTCGTGACCGGCAGGGCAGCGGGCCACCGACGTCGTGACCGACCCGGCCGTCTCGACCGTCGGCGCGGGGCAGTGATCGACCTCGCGCCAGGTTGCGATCAGGGATGGAACCGCAGGCCCGTTGATCTTTGCGGTGCCGTCGCCCTGGCCACCGTTGTAGGGGATGTTGTGATCGGCGGTGCCGTGAAGGTGGATGACCGCGACGGGCGCCGGCGCTGGGCACGGGCCGAGCAGGGTGGCCGAGTCCGGCCCGATGGCGGCGAACACGGTGGTGTCGCAGGCCAGCCGGTAGGCGAGCATCCCGCCGTTGGATATGCCTGTGGCGTAGACCCGGGTCGGGTCGATGGGTAGCGCGTGGCTCACGATGGCCACGAGCTGGGTGATGAAGGCCACGTCGTCGACGTTGGTGCGCCCCGGCGTACCGCAACAGCCGCCGCCCACATCCCAGGCATGGTCGAGGCCGTCCGGATAGGCAACCATGAAGTGCTGACTGTCGGCCTCGGCGTCCCAGCCGTAGGAGGACTCGGCCTGGGTTCCGCTGCCGTAACCGCCGTGGAGCATGACGACCAGCGGCACCGCGCCCGACAACGGCAGCGACGCCGGCCGGTAGAGGTGGAAGGTCCGCGCCTGCCCGCCGACGGTGATCGTCTGGGTGGACGACCCGACCGCCACCGTCTCAGTCGCCGTGGGCCGGCCGGTGCCCTCCCCCGTGGACGCACCGTGCCCGGGGGTGCATCCGGTCACCATGACGAGCAGACCGACCACTGCTGACACCAGTGCGCGGACGGAAGGCGGAGCATGCGCAACGGCGGAGTGTGGGGCCACACGCTCATTGTGGCTCTTAAATGTCAAGAATTGGTAAGAATATATGTCAGAAGTGAGTAAGCCCGACGGCGACACCAGCCGACGTGCCGGTGCCTGTCGCGAGCCGCAGATGATCATTGGATGTCACTGGCGGGCGACCTTCGCGGCGACCTGGCTTATCACGTTCTGCTCCCGCGTCCGGTCCGGGACGCCGTTGATCTGACCAAGCACGATAGTGCTCTCGACACGGTCGGACCAGATGAAGATTATGTCGAAGGTAATGTGGATCTTACCGCCGTTGGCGGCGAGGGTTATCGCCATGCGTACGGCCTGTGTGGCCCCGGACAGCCCGGGCAGCGCCAGCGTCGAGTCGAGCGTGACGCTCTCGCCGTTGGACGACGCTTCTTGCTCGAGCCCCCGGAGGAAGAGCCGGCCAATGCAGGTGGGCGCCTGCGGACGTCGCAGGATGACCGCGTCACGTGCCACATCCCCCGGGCGATTGATGTCCGCGGACGAGCTGACATGGGCCAGCTCGTCGGGGCTCATCAGGTCGGGACCGTCCGCCGAGTCGATGGAGTTGTCCTGGATCTCGGCGGTCGGCACGCCAAGGCACGATGCGAACTCAGATTCGGAGATCTTCGGGTCCGGTGAGGTGTCGGTGGAGGTGTCCCGGACAAGCCCGGTGGTCTCGGCGCCTTCGGTGACGACGTAGTCGCGGGCGTGCAGGGTCGGGGCCGGCGATGTCGCGGTGGTCTGAGGCAGCGTGCTGGTGCTGCGGCCTGCGGGGGTACCGGTACCGGTACCCCCGCAGGCCGCCAGGCCGAACAGGGCGACCGCCACCACGGCGCCGCCCGCACGGGCCTGCGCCGGAGCCCGACCGTCACACCATCGCAGTACTCCCACAAGTCCCCCTAATATGAAGATCTCTGGCAATGTACCGTTACCGGTATCAAACCAGGTTAATATTCCCACCCGTCGGCGTATCAGAGTCCCCCGCCGGCAAGTCCGTTCTGGTCCGGGTTTGCCGCTAACCTGGGTGGCGTCTGCTGGGGGTGACCGCGCGAAGGGAGCAGGGCTGGTGGCTGAGGGTGACTCATCGAGGTGGGATTTCCGGTCGGTGGCTGATCCCGCCGATGCCGGCGCGGGCCGGGAATCGGGTGCCGACCTGAACCCGGACATCCCCCACATCGCGCGGATCTACGACTACTGGTTGGGCGGGAAGAACAACTTCGCCGCGGACCGGGCAGTGGCGGAGCAGGCCATGACGGCCATGCCCGACATGCGCGCCAGCGTTCTCAGCAACCGGGCGTTCCTGCGCAGGGCAGTGACCCACCTGGCCGGCGAGGCCGACATCCGCCAGTTCCTGGACATCGGCACCGGTCTACCGTCGGCCGACAACACCCACGAGGTCGCGCAAAGGGTCGCCTCCGACGCCCGGGTCGTCTACGTCGACAACGACCCGATTGTGCTGACGCACGCACGGGCGCTGCTGACCGGTGGCCCCGCCGGCGCCACCGCCTACCTCCACGGTGACGTTCGGGACCCGGCCGCCGTCCTGGCCGGCGCGGCCGAGACCCTGGACTTTCGCCGGCCGATCGCATTGATGTTGGTCGCCATCCTGCACTGCGTCGCCGATGAGGACGATCCGTACGCAATCGTCGCGGCACTGTCCGCTGCCCTGCCCGTCGGCAGCGCGTTGGTGCTGTCGCACCCGGCCAACGACGTGAACCCCACGATCGGAGCCGGCGCTGCCGCAGCCCGGATGAACCAGATGATGCCGATGAAAGTTACAATGCGTAGCAAAACACAGGTAAGTCGCTTTTTCGATGGCTGGGAACTGCTCGAGCCCGGTGTTGTGCCGGCGACTCAGTGGGGCACGAACGATTCCACCCCGACAGCGCTGTGGGCCGGCGTCGCACGCAAGAGCGCCCGGCAATAGGGACGGGGCCAGTCGCCGGCTGCGATGCGGACGACGGCCTGCCGATCCGGCCCAAGCCCGTCCGCATCCGGCGCCCCGACGGCCCGCTGGCGCCCGAGGAAGCCGACCTTTGCGAACACCTCCAGGCCCAGGTCCTCCAGAGCACAGAGGACGAGTACCCGGCAAGATCAATATCAGCGCCAACCACGGTTCCATTGATCCCCGGGGCCGGTGTTCTCGCGGGAGCAGGCAGATCAGGCGACCGGCATCGCTGGTGCGTTCGAGGAGGCGGGCGTCGGAACGCCGTGGATAGCCGGCGGCTCGCACCGCTGATTCGGCATCATTTCCCTGCCCAGTGATTGGGTGGCAGTGCCCTGCCGGATCATCCGCTGCCAGCGCAGTGGGGTGCCCCGTGCCGCGGTCACCACGGACTGTATGACCACCAGGTACATGAGCTGCCGGTAGACGAACATCTGGAAGGGCAACGCCCACAGTGGACGTAGTGGTTCCCGTTCGAGGCGGAACGCAAAGGCGGTGGTGGCGAACTGGATGCCGTAGAACACCCCGAGTGTGGCGTAGACCCGCCAGTCTCCGCTGAACAGCGCGTAGACAGCCAGTAGATCGACGGCGGGTGCGATCACCGGTAGCACGACCTGAAACAGGACGAGCTGGGGAAGTACGAGCCGCCCGAGTCGACCGCCGGGCCCCCTTTCGAGCACGGCATGCCGGTGTTTCCAGATCGCCTGCATGGTTCCGTAGCACC
>NZ_CAUVXI010000315.1:0-2163 GCF_963555845.1 Protofrankia sp. Cas8
GCGCCACGAGGCGCTGGTGCGCCGTGAGGCGCTGAGGATCGAAGGAGGTGCGAGACCTCCTCGCTGGGCTGTCGCAGCAGTCCGGTGGGAGCTGAGCGCAGTCTGACCCGGGAGACGCCGGGGAGGGCGGGAAGCAGCGCTGACAAAGCCGGGACTGTTCGGGACTGCCAGACGGGCCGGGTCCGGCGAGCGAGACCAGAGGGTGTACGAGAGGAACCAGTGGTAAAGCTCCGTAAGCGTGGCACCGGCTTAAATCTGGCGGATACAGGCCGGGGTGCAGTGCACGGTCCGCCTGGTGGGCGGGCCGACTCCGTAGCTGACTTGGCGTGTCGGTGGGGAGGTCACGGTGAAAGCCTGCGGCGTAGCCGTGGCGATGCTGCCGGGGCAAAGCTGGATGCCGGACTGGTCGATCGATTCTCAGTGAACACGGGAACCGTCCCGTGTCGTTCCCTTTTCCCGGGAGCCACCCCGAGTAACGGGATAGACACGTCGTCTGTCGAAGGCGCGGGACGGGGCGGAGGTCCCGTAGTAGTCCGAGCGGGCGAGAGGCCCGCGCATGGCGAAGGGGGCCAGCAAGTCGGCGGTGGACGTGCTGGAACACCAGGAGGTCGTCGGTGAACACCGACGACCGGCGGCCGCTCTACTTGAGGCGGAACGCCGGGTACTGGAGATCCAGGCCAAGCTCCACCGTTGGGCCGGTGACGACCCTCGTCGCAGGTTCGACGACCTGTTCAACCTCGTCGCGGACCCAGGCTTCCTGCTGGTCGCCTGGGACCGGGTCCGGAACAACAAGGGCGCGCGCACGGCCGGGGTGGACGGCGAAACCGCCCGCTACATCGAGTCCGTGCGTGGGATGGAGGAGTTCCTCGCGGAACTGTGGGAAGATCTGAAGTCCCGCACCTTCCAGCCCCTGCCGGCGCGGCGGCGCGCGATCCCCAAGGCGGGCGGGAAGGTCCGCTACCTCGGGGTCGCAACCGTTCGTGACCGGGTGGCGCAGGCGTCGTTGAAGCTGGTGTTGGAGCCTATTTTCGAGGCGGATTTTCTTCCGTGTTCCTACGGGTTCCGTCCGAACCGCCGGGCTCACGACGCGGTGGCGGAGGTGCACCATTTCGCGTCCCGCACGTACGAGTGGGTCGTGGAAGGTGACATCAAAGCCTGTTTCGACGAGATCTCGCATTCCGCCTTGCTGGACCGGGTGCGGGGTCGTGTCGGTGACAAACGCGTCCTGGCTCTGGTGAAGGCGTTCCTGAAAGCGGGTGTCCTCACCGAGGACGGCACGCTGGTGAACACCGACGCCGGTAGTCCGCAAGGGTCGATTCTTTCCCCGTTGCTGAGTAACGTGGCTCTCTCGGTCCTGGACGAGTACGTCGCCCAGGGTCCGGGCGGCCCTGGCGCCAGCCCGTACCAACGGGCGAAGCGGCGCCGTCAAGGTCTGCCCAACTACCGGCTCTGCCGGTACGCGGACGACTGGTGCCTGCTGGTTTCGGGCACCAAGGCCGACGCCGAGGCGCTGCGGGAGGAGATCGCCGGGGTCCTGTCCACGGTGGGCTTGCGCCTGTCGCCGGAGAAGACCCTGGTCACCCATGTCGACGAGGGCCTCGACTTTCTCGGCTGGCGTATTCAGCGCCACCGAAAGCGGGGCACCGGCAAGCACTACGTCTACGTCTATCCGGCCAAGAAGGCGCTGGCCGCCGTCACGGCCAAGACGAAGGCGATCTGCCGGAGGAACACGAACCTGACGCTCGAAGACCTGCTGCACCAGCTCAACCGGGTGCTGCGGGGCTGGACCGCGTACTTCAAGTACGGATGCTCGAACGCGACCTTCAGCTACTTGAGGGCTTACCTCTGGAAAGAGATCGTCAGGTGGCAGGACCGCAAGCACCGGCGTGTTCCGTGGAAGATTCTACGCCGACGCTACGGCATCTGGCCCGCCGAAGGTGGAGTGGAGCTGTTCGACCCGGCAAGAGTGAGCGCTCGGCGTTACTACTACCGGGGAGGCCGCATCCCGAAGCCGTGGCCGAGCACGACATGAGGTGAGCACGGGCCCGCGGGGCTTGTGGAGAGCCCGGTGCGCTTAGCGGCGCACGCCGGGTTCGGGAGGCGACCCGGAGGAACGGAATGGCCGCAAGGCCATCACCGCACTCCGGGTCGACCTCACTGTTT
>NZ_CAUVXI010000315.1:2518-4529 GCF_963555845.1 Protofrankia sp. Cas8
CCGGATGGAGGTGGAAGGCCTTCGTCGCTGCCCTGTCGCAGCGGGGTGGTGAAGCTGGCGGCAGCCTGATCCGCGTGACGGCGGGGAGGGTGGGAGCAGCCGCGACAACGGCCGGGCGGGTCGGGACTGCCAGACGGCCCGGGTCGGTCTAGCGAGTCGGGAAGGTGTACGTGAGGAACCAGCGTGTAAAGCCTCTCAAGAGATCCACCGGCTCCAACCTGGCGGATACGGGCCGGAGCGCGGCGCACGCCCACGTGGGATGGGCGACTCCTTGGCTGTGTGAAGACGGCGGCCGGGAGGCCATGGGGAAGGTCTGCGGCGTACTCATGGCGATGTCGCAGGGGCAAAGCTGGGCACCGACCCCGATGACCGGGACATGGTGAACGTGGGAAACGTTCCGGCGCCGCTGGACGGGGTGTTCCCTGTCCGGCAGGCGCGTTATCCGCTGGTGGTGTCGGAGCGTGGCGGAGCCGTCGTAGTACTCCGAGGCCGGGAGAGCCGGTCGCATGGGGAAGGACGGCAGCGGTCTGGCAGCGACCGGGCCTGTGGGGCGGGAGGTCGCCGGTGAATATCGGCGCGCCGTGGCCGACGTCGGAGGAGGCGGAGGCACGGGTACTGCGGATGCAGACCAAGCTGCACCAGTGGGCGGTCGACGATCCCGACCGCCGGTTTGATGATCTGTTTAACCTTGTCTATGACCCGGCCGTACTTGTGGTGGCGTGGCGGCGGGTCAGGGGGAACCGAGGGAAGCGGTCCGGTGGCATCGACGGGGTGGCCCCGGTCGCTGTCGTCGACGTGGCGGGTCTTCTCGCGACGCTGCGGGAGGATCTCAAAGCGCGGCGGTTCAGGCCGGTGCCCGCGCGGGAGCGGCTGATCCCGAAGTCCGGTGGGAAGGTGCGCCGGTTGGGGATCGCGACCGTGACCGACCGGGTCGTGCAGGCGGCCCTCAAGCTGGTGCTGGAGCCGATCTTCGAGGCGGGTTTCCGCCCGTGTTCCTACGGGTTCCGTCCGAAGCGGCGGGCGCACGACGCGATCGCCGAGATTCACCAGTTCACCTCCCGTTCGTATGAGTGGGTGGTGGAAGGGGACATCGAGGCGTGCTTCGACACGATCGACCACATGGCCCTGCTGGACCGGGTGCGTCGCCGGGTCGGAGACAGGCGTGTGCTCGCCCTGGTGAAGGCGTTCCTGCAAGCCGGGATCCTCGGTAAGGACGGCTTCGTGCGGAACACCAGCACCGGCACTCCCCAGGGCGGTATCATTTCGCCCCTTTTGGCCAATATCGCCCTGTCTGTTCTCGACGATCACTTCGCCGAGGCGTGGCAGACGATGTGCGCGACGGACTACCAGCGGCGGAAACGGCGGAAGGCCGGGCTGGCGAACTACCGGCTCGTCCGCTTCGCGGACGACTTCGTCGTGCTCGTGCACGGCAGCCGTGCCGATGCCGAAACGCTCCGGGACGACGTCGCGCGGGTCCTGGCGCCGATGGGCCTACGCCTGTCGGAGGCCAAAACCCGGGTCAGCCACATCGACGAGGGCCTCGACTTTCTGGGCTTCCGCATCCAGCGGCGGCGCAAACGAGGCACGGCCAAGCGCGTGGTTTACACCTATCCGTCCAAGAAAGCCCTCGCGGCGATCGTCGGTCGGGTCCGCGCGCTGACCCGACGAACAGCTCATCCGTCGCTCGCGGCCCTGCTGCGCCAGCTCAACCCGGTGCTGCTCGGCTGGTGCACCTACTTCCGACATGGCGTGTCGAAGGCGACCTTCGGCTACCTCGACGAGTACGCGTGGCGTCGAGTTTACCGCTGGATCCGCCGCCGATACCGCAAGACGAAGTGGGCCGTCCTATTCCGCCGGTTCTTCGACAACTGGCGTCCCACCGAGGACGGAGTCGTGCTGTTCCAGCCCCAGACGGTCACGGTCACCCGTTACCGCTACCGGGCCGCGAACATCCCGACGCCCTGGGCGACAACCGCGGCATGACCACAGCCCTCTGGCGTCAGTCCGTGGA
>NZ_CAUVXI010000316.1:0-2651 GCF_963555845.1 Protofrankia sp. Cas8
CGGCGACGCCGACCTGCTACAGCAACGCCGATGGCGAGCGCCGCCTGATACACCGCATCAGCACCCGCGGTGTGCCTGCCGTATGCGCCGCGACGGCCGCCGCGGGTGCGCGGTAATCCCGTCCCGGTACGGCTGCCTTTTCGGTACCCGCCGGGCACCCGGACGCGGCCTAACCTCGACCTTTCGCGCCTCGCGAATACATGATCGTGGCCTGTCTTCCCGGCCTTGGTGATGTTGAGTTGTGGTATTCGGGCGGTTTGGGTTGTGGCTGGGTGGCCCGCTGTCGCGCAGGGGTGTGCGGCCAGGTGTGCGGCCAGGTGCACGACGGTGCGGCGGGCGTGGCGGGCGGCCCGGCCGGCGAGGGAGAACAGCCGGTGGCGCAGCCGTTTCGGCTCCCACCGGCGGGCCTCCTTGCCGAAGAGCGCAAGCAGCCAGGGCTGACCCAGCGCCAGATAGCCGAGCTGATGGGCGTCTCACCGGGCCGGGTAAGCCCGATCGAGAACGGCGACCTCGACGTCAACGAGGTTGCGACACTGAGCCGGTATGCCCGGGCGCTGGGTGCCCGCCTGCGGATCATTTTCGACTACGGTAACGACCTCCGCCAGATCGCCTGAGGCGCTGCCGGCACAGGTCACCGCCCGCTCGTCCGTGTCTGGTTGGCTGCGGAGCAGCCGGGAGCGTCGGGAGAGGCGGGTCGAGAGGATCAGCGGGACGGCGTGACCTGGGCTCACCGTCCGCCGGTGTTCGCGCTCGTCCACCGACGTCCGCCGGCTCGGGTACAGCATTAGGTACATGACAACGGGAGGCTCCTTCGGTGGGCGGGCACCCGGACTCCGCCCAATGTCTCAGTAGTCAGGACTGCCCCGAGCCCTCACATGGGCACTACAGTGACCCGCGGAGGCCCAGCCGACGACCAGGCAAGATCCGTCCTTGCTCCAGCAGGCGCTCGCGTCCGTGCTCCGGGGTGCGGTAGGTTCGGTATTCTTCGTCACACTTGTTCACTGACGAAGGGTCGAAGTGTGGCTATACCCGACATTCAATCGCTCATGCGGCCATGTCTCGCAGTACACGAGGACGGGCAGCCACACAGCACTGTCGAGTTGCGCGACAGGCTAGCTGAGATCATGGACGTATCGACCGAAGATCGAAAGAGACTTCTTCCAAGCGGATCGAAGCTGGTTTTTTCCAACCGCGTTGCATGGGCCATCACGCATCTTGCACAAGCTGGGCTCCTTGAACGGCTTGGGCGGGGAATAACGCAAATTACAGACCGAGGGCGCACCACACTAAAGACGCACCCTGACCGCGTAAATATGACCGTCCTTCTGAGTTTTCCGGAGTACGTAGAGTTCAGGATGCGGACACGCGAGAGAAAAGGGAAGTCTGCCGAGACAGCAGAGACCGTATCCTCTGCGCAGGACCTGTCTCCGCGCGAGGCCATCACTGAGGCAATCGACACGGCACACTCCGCGGTTTCCTCAGACCTCGTCTCGCGGATCATAAAGCAGCCTCCGGCCTTTCTTGAACAACTCGTGCTTAAGCTCCTGGCCGAAATGGGCTACGGAGGACTGGAAGCGCCTGGGGAGCATCTCGGTGGGTCTAACGACGCCGGTCTTGACGGTCTGATCCGCCTTGACCCGCTCGGCCTCGACATCGTCTATGTTCAGGCGAAGCGCTACACGGACCAGCATGTGGGGCGTCCCGAGATACAGGCATTCGTTGGTGCACTGCACGGGGCGCAGGCGAGCCGTGGCGTCTTCATCACAACCAGCAGGTTCACCGCGGGTGCGCGGGACTACGCCGACCGAGTTAACGCGCGGCTCGTCCTCATCGACGGACCCGAACTTGCATCGCCCATGATCGAGTACGATTGTGGAGTAGTCACTGAGGAAAACTTCGTACTAAAGCAGGTCGACGAGAACTTCTTTGACCAGCCGTAGGCAGCTGCGGCCCGTAGGACACTCTGGCGTTCAGCGGGAATGGGGAGCCTGCAGGGCCTTGGCGACTGACGTCCGCCGGCGTAGGTCGCAGTCCTGATTCTTTCCGTGGATGTTCGCTCGCGTCCGTGGACGTCGGCCCCCTCACCTCTGACGCGATGCCACTGCTGTCCCTCGTCGTCCCACAGCCGGTCATCGAGCACCCGGTTCCGCGAAGATCTGTTCCTCACCAAGCAACACTGGCACACATTCTGACCCGCAGATTAAGAATCATGTTTGTGATGTCCGTGGGGGTTCGTCCATGTTCGCCGGGCCAGGTTGGCGGGCCTCCGTCGTGCGTGGCCGTCCACCGCCGTCCGCTCCGGTCGGCCAGTGTCGGCGGCCTGGGCTGTACCGATGGCTGTTCGGCGAGGTGCTGCCGTGGTGCTGCCGCGCCGCTCGGCGGTCCAGATCATCGGCCTACCTTTTCCGGATGAGGGCTCTCTTACGGCCGTTGTGCGGGCAGCGGTTGAAGTGAGGGCCAACGGGCGAGGATGTCGTCGCGCATGGTCGCGGCGAGCTGCCCGAGCCCTTCCAGCTCGCCGCCGTGAGCGGTCATCTGGCTGAGGATTCCGAGGCGATGGACGAGCCGTTGGCGGGCCGTCGCCGTGCCCCACCGCCAGTCGCGGTTCGGGATGTCGGCCAGGTGGTCGGCGGTCCCGCGCTGGGACCGCT
>NZ_CAUVXI010000316.1:2939-4461 GCF_963555845.1 Protofrankia sp. Cas8
AGCGCGTCGCCTCGTAGCAGCCAGCCTGCACACGCGGCGATGAGATCGTTCGGGACATCGATACCGGTCTCCTGGAGCCACGCCGCGCCGTAGGCGGCCTCTGCCGCCTCCAGCAGGTGCTGGGGCGGGGCGGTGACGCACCAGCAGGTCGGGAACCCGATGCGTAAGTATGCGAGTTCCGTGAGCCCGTTGCCTAACGCTGCTTGTTCGAAGTCGATGAACCTGACACCGCTGCTGGTGTGCATGTCGTTGCCGGGGCAAGGGTCGCCGTGCAGCAGGGCATGGCCCGGCGAGCGGACCAGGCGGTTCACGATGTCGTCCAGCTCGGTTCGTACTCCGGAGGGCACTGCGACGCCGAGCGCTTGGGCAAGCCCGAGGAAGGAGTCAACGTCGTCGTGGGTCGGGCCTGACCAGACACGGAGGACCCCTGCGTCCTTGGCTCCGGTGGCGGCGTGGAGCCGCGCCAGCGCCTCGGCGTAGTCGACCACCCAGTCCTCGCGCGGCTGCTGATGTTCCAAGTGCTCCAGGACCAGGACTCGTTGGTCCGGATCAGCGCCGAGGAGCATCGGCACCACAGGCGGGTCGACCCGGGACGCGAGCTTCAGCGCGGCCACCTCACGGGCGTACCTCTCGGGGGCATCGGGCGCATCGATGAGCTGCTTGACCACGACGGGTGTTCCGGACAGCTCCACGCGCCAAACCCGTGATCGCGGGCTGCTGCCCAGTCGGCGAGCCCGCCGGGGTGAGCCCAGCTCCGCCCGCAGCTCTTCCCCAATTGGCAACCGTAACCACATGGCCTCATCCTTTCGAGTGGGCGTTGGGGATCGCTGAGGCGGTCTCCGGCCCCGACCACCCGAACTGCCAGACGATCCGCCGTAATCTCGTAGGAAAAGGCGGTTCGTCCGTAGATGTCCGTGGACGTCCGCCGTGTCGGCGTGACCTGCGCTCGCCGTCCGCCGGTGTTCGTACTCGTCGGCCAACGTCCGCCGGCTTGGGTACACCAATGGGTACACGGACACGGACACGGACACGGACACGGACACGGATCGGAGCAGCCACGGCCTCGCTCGGGCAGGCCCATCCACCGGCCACCCCTCCGGTACACAGCAACAGGATGAGCACCATGATCGCACCAATTTCGATCTTCGTGCGGTACGACATGACCTTGGATATTTTTCCGGTGACCACTCACCGGCACAACGTTGAAGACATATGTTGTCACCGTTATAATTTTGATCGTAAGGAGTGTCGATGACCTGGTCGATCGTCGTGGTGGAAGCCAGCCCGCTCATGGCTGCATATGCTCCGTCACGCAGATCGACAGACGCTGATATTGATCAGTCAAGCCATCGAAGCACTGCGGATCGAGGGACCGGCTCTTGGCCGCCCCCTCGTGGACACGATCAAAGGTTCGACGTTACCCAACCTCAAGGAACTGCGACCCGGATCAGTCGGGCCGAGCGAGGTCCGGCTGCTGTTCGTGTTCGATCCGGAGCGACAGGCAGTAATCCTGACAGGTGGA
>NZ_CAUVXI010000317.1:0-4171 GCF_963555845.1 Protofrankia sp. Cas8
GTAGCGGAACACGGAGACAGCGAATGCCAGCACGCACGACCCACTCGGCGGTCTCGGGGGTGAGAGTCCAAGGCTTGCTCGTCAGCAGGCGCCGCAGGTCGGTCCGGCGTGCGGCCTGCGGGGGCGCAGCTCCCACGATCGCCTCCCACTGAGCGGTATCATGCCAGTGGGTATCGTCGGGGGTGTCAAGAGCGTGCAGGAATCGCTCGACCAGCTGCGGCCAGCCGGGCGCTCCCCACCAATGGGTACACGCCAGGCCGTCGTGCGCCGCGGCCCGCCAGAAGGCGTAGCCCACCCCGTCGTTTTCGACGGACGCCACGAAGCCGCCCATCACCCGGTCGGCATGGTCGCTGTACTCGTCGAGGTCGAGCCCGGCGAGTTCCGCGAGCGTCGCTCCGGTCGCCAGACGCCTGAAAGGGTTCACCAATCATCGCCAGATCCGCACCGCGAGCGAGCCGACGTCCTACACGTCGAGGATCTCCCACGTCGAGAGCCGCTGACGTGGGCCGAGCCCCAGCTCACGACACCAACGGCGGATGATCTACCGGACAGGCCAGCTGGTGTGGGCGTTGATCCGCAGCATGTCACCGTCGTCCAGCCGCCCCTCGCTGTGCCAGTCCTCGAGGGGGCTGTTACGCCAGGCACTGTTGACAAAACCGAGCGCCGCGAGATCGAGAACAGATCCAGGATCGTCCGGGTCGATCCGCACCTGGTACTGCAGCATCGCTCGCACCAGGGCCTGCTCGCCCTGCCGGGATACCGAGCGCGTGGACGTATCGGCCGAGGTGTGGTCAGTGTCCTTGGCCGAGACGTTCGGTGCGTTCATGACTTAGGCTTGCGCGTGCCGAGGCCAAGGATCCGGGCAGGGATGCCATGTTCCTGGCAGATAGATATCAGGCCAGGCCCATCGATGAGGTGCAGGGGCTTGCCGTTGGCGAAGTTCGCGCTAGTAGGGCCATATCCAGACGTGGTAATCATGATCCCCAGGGTTGCGCCCTCGTCGACCATCGTGCCGTACAGCTCACGGACGTGGCCCGGCTTCACCGTCCTCGTGTATAGCTTTGCCTGAACCGCGATCTTCATCGGCGCGACAGGATCACGCTTATAGGCCATGCAGTCAACGCCTCCGTCGTGACTCGATCGAAACTGATCCGTCTCGTAACCCATCTTAGTGAACAGGTTCTGGACGAATGATTCGAACTCCGAATGAGTAAGATCGAGCAGGTTCGGCCGCTGGTCGAGGCTGGAGATTACGTCGATGGCTTCTATGACGCGCGGGTCTGCCCTGCTGAACGGCATCACCGGCTCGATAGCCTTGAGCTCCTCGGGGTGCGGGGAGATGGCTGCGAAGAAGTGTCGCTTGATGGAGGCGACCGGATCGAACCGTGGCTCGGTGATCACGAGTTCGTCGAATTTTTCTCTGGTCGCACGCATCGAGATGAGTGGCGGCCTGATTTTGCGGCCTGTGGCCGGGTCGACGGTGTCGACGTGGCCGTTGAAGACGACAGTGCTGACCGCGCTCTCCGGGGCTACCGCGAACACCTCGCGGATCGTGCGCACAGCAACCTGGGCGATCACGGAGTTGTAAAGGCGTTGCGCGTCCGACGGGGGACGGTCGACAGGCTCCACAGCCTTGCGCGTCTTTACATGCCGGAATAGCTTGTACTCTGGGACGATGTCGAAGGTCGGCAGAAACCACTCGACTGCCACGAGCGATGATTCTGGCACGTAACCAACGTGTCGTTCGGTGGGGAAATGAGTTGGATAGGGAGAGTCGTCAAGTATCATTTGCAGGTATTCGCTGACAGCAAATCGGTCGTGCGCGCGAAGGCCCACAGAAATCTCGTCGATATGCGCGTTGTGGGCCTCAGTTTTACGTTTCGCGCCGGCAGCCTTCTTGTCCCATACGGACTGAGCTTCTACGAGCTTGCGCCGTCTCGTGGCCTCCTGTTGCTGATGAGCGGCCCTGGCCGTGGCGAACGCATTCTCGGCCTCGTCCTGCAAAATCTGATACCGGCGGGCGCCGCCAAGTATCCGCGTCAGCCCGTTTGGTGGCTTTGGCGCGAAGTCCGACCATTCAGGCTCGGGAATTTGATCCGCCAGCGAGCCTAGATTCAACGGCGGAACCTTGGCTGTAATCTTCAGAGAATCAAGGCTGATGCGCGGATCCCGTTCGAGCGATGACCGCAGGAGATTCTCCAATTCAAGTACACGTCGGTTGATCGCCTCGGTGTTCGCGGCGGCTTCCTCATCGCGTCCCACCGCCTCAGCGGCAATGCGGTCCTTCTCTGCCTTCCGCTCGCGCTGCTCGCGTTCCCGCTGAGCCGCGCGTTCGGCAGCGATCCACTCCCTATACGAGCCACCCGACGGACCCGAGCTGCGCGCCATCACCCACCCGTAGACGGCTAGCGATCGACTACATACTGCAACTGGCTACAGCTAGAGGCTAACTTGTCTACGTATCGACTGCAACATGCCTGCCGAAATCGGTGGCCAGTAGATCGCGACCGAGTAACAGGTCGTTTCAGAATGATCCTTTGAGTTTCCGCAGGCAGATGGTCGAGCAGGCGAGGCTGAGGAACGTCTGATGGATCTCGACGCGGCGTTCCCAGCGGGTGCGTAGCCGGCGGAACTGGTGCAGCCGGCGAACGTCCGCTCGACCGGCCAGCGCTGGCGGCCCAGGCCGCTGCCGTGCGGCTTCCCGCGGCGGGCGATGATCGGGGTGATCCCGCGGGCGGACAGCTGCCGCCGGTACTTCACGCGGTCGTAGGCCCGGTCGGCAAGCAGGTAGCGGGGGCGGCGGCGTGGCCGTCCCCGGCGGCCGCGGATCGCAGGGATCGCCTCGACGAGCCCGATGAGCTGGGTGACGTCGTGACGGTTCCCGCCGGTCACGACCGGCTGACGCTTGATCGATACCCAAAGGCGGACGGTCGTAAAATGGCATCTGCACAGATCGGCAGTGTATGTCCTGGACCGTCCGCCGTTTTAGCATCACGGTCGGTTGCTACATAGCGATCTTCAAGCGACCTAATTGATCTCAACGGAGAAACAAAAGGCCTTGTCAGGTGTGGTGGGCAGGGGCGGGGTCGAACCGCCGACCTTCCGCTTTTCAGTGCCACGGCTACTTCGAGATGACCATCAAACCCGGTGCCGACCCCTTCGACGTCGCCCGGACCGCGGTCACGATCCCCACCGACGCGGTGTTCGTCGAAGCGCTCGGGGACGTTGGCGTCGTCTTGGTGTTCCGCGCGATCCCCGGCACGGCGTTTCCGGCAACTCGCCCATCGCACGGGCCTGGTCCGGCCGGTGGCTGGGTGCCCGACATCGCCCCGTACCGAAGGGTTCCCGCGCAGACCCGGCCGTTCTGATCGGTGGTCGCGGCCGGTTTCCCGGCAGATCCTTGCGGCTCTCAGAAGAGCGGGTTATCCACGCTCGACGAACTCGAAAGCGAGGCTCGCCCCGATGGCGAAGCGGATCAACGGTGAGGGCACCTACCACCAGCGTCAGGATGGGCGCTGGGAGGGCGCAGCCTACGTGCTGATTCCCGATGGAACGTACAAGCGGCGCCGGGTCTACGGGAAGACGGACGAGGAGGTTCGGCAGAAGCTGACCGATCTCAAGGCGAATTCTGATCAGGGTATTCCGACGGAGGCGACGGGTTGGACAGTCGGGCGGTTCCTGACTTACTGGCTTGAGCAGATCGTGAAGCCGGCATGCAAGCCGAGGACGTACCAGGGTTACGAAGTGGTCGTCCGGGTGCACCTGGTTCCGGCGCTCGGCAAGAAGAAGCTGAACAAGCTGACCGGGGCCGACGTGAGGCTGTTCCTCCGGCGGCTGGAGAACATGTGTCTGTGCTGCATCCACAAGACGGACCAGAAGCGGGCCGAGGGTGAGCGACGGTGCTGTGCGGTTGGCCGGTGCTGCAAGTCGTTGCCGTCCGTCCGTCTGCGGCAGCAGGCGCACGCCGTGCTCCGCAATGCGTTGGAGGCGGCGGTACGGGAGGAACGGGCGTATGCCGGGTCGGATTGGGTTGAGACGGGCCACGTCTTCACGAGCGTGATTGGAACGCCGATCGAGCCGGACAACCTCCGGCGGAGCTGGTACCCACTACGTGAGAAGATCGGCGCCGAGGGCGTTCGTTTTCATGATCTCCGTCATACTTGCGTGACCT
>NZ_CAUVXI010000318.1:0-500 GCF_963555845.1 Protofrankia sp. Cas8
GATGAGGCAGTCAGGAAGCCCGGTCGCCGCCAGCGGGTGGATCTCCACCCACAGGTCCGACAGCCTCTGCCTGTCCGTCGACCAGGCCGTGACCCGATCGGTGACGTTCTCCGCGAGCGCCTGGCCACCCGCCCCGTACGCGCAGACGCCGAGCTCGATCAAGGCCTTTCCCTGGGCGTCGGCGCCGGCCGGGCGCTGCAGCAGATAGGCGAAGCTGTCTGCGGTGACCACCGCCATGCTGCCCCAGGGATAGATCGGCTGGACCAGGCCGGCCTCGATCGCCTTCCCCGTCACCACCATTCTGCAGAACCCCTCCAGAGCAGACAGCCACAGGTCCACGTTCTCGACCATGCGGGTGATCACACCGGTCCAGGCCGTCACCGGCTCGCTGCTCAGTGCTTTGCCGAGCGTGTCCGGGTCAGCCTCTCGCCCCTCGTCGGTGCGCAGGAATACCCCCGAATCACCGGCCAGCTGGACGTTCCGCTCGGCCATCGCTCCTA
>NZ_CAUVXI010000318.1:807-3000 GCF_963555845.1 Protofrankia sp. Cas8
GGCCGCGGATCGGCATGAACCCGCACTCGTGCATCGACACGCTCCGCCAATGGCCCGCCTGGCGTCGCAGTGCCACCGAACGGGTCAACCCGCGCAGCCGCAGCGGCACCACAAGCAGCCCGTCAGGAGCGAGCTGCTCGAGCCAAGCCGCCGGAAGATCCCACGCCCCCGCTGTCACGATGATCCGATCGAACGGGGCGGCCTGCCGATGACCGGCATCGCCGTCTGCGCACACCACCCCCACCGACCCGTACCCGGTGGACCTCAGCCGTTGCCCAGCCTCCTGGACCACCACGGCGTCGATGTCGATACTCGTCACCGCACCCGAGGGCCCGGCCAGCTCGGCCAGGAGCGCCGCGTTGTAGCCGGTGCCCGCCCCGATCTCCAACACTCGATCGCCTGGCTGGAGGTCCAACTGCTGGAGCATGACCGCGACGATGCCCGCCTCCGAGACCGAACTGGTCGCCACCCCCTGCGCGTCGCGGTGCGTGACTACCGACTCGCCGCTGTAAGCGCGCACCAATGGCGCGTCAGGGACGAACAGGTGCCTCGGCACTGCTCGCATCGCCGAGATGACCCGCGCGTCGGCCAGGACCCCGCGCTCACGCAACCGGTCAACCATCGCGTCGCGCAGCGTGCCAGCTCCCGGATCAGACAGTGTGGTCGTATCGGTGCCCATCGCCGAAGACTACGGACCCTGACGTGCCCGGAGAAGCCGCGCGGCCAGCTACGGCAACACCGCCTTCCATCCCCAGGACGAGCTGATGGCAATCTTCGAGGTTCCGTCGGTGAGGGCCGTCGCCTAGGTCCGGCCCCTCAGTCCGAAGTCCGAGCGGGCGCAGCACTTCGACGCGCGCCTTGATGCCATGCTGGGCGAAGGCGAAGCGAACCACATGGCATTGGCCGTCCCCAGCGAATGCCGGGACAGGTTCGAGTTCGCCGAGTCCTTCACGGTGACCATTGCGGGTAGTTCTTGGCAGCCGGCCGAGCTGGATCTTGAGGAGCTCGTCGCAGTCGTCCGACACCGCCCGCAAGGGAGCCGCTTGCAGGCGCTGCGCCAAGGCCGCATCGGGATGTTCGCCGACACCGACGGTGCGGAACCGATCAGCCGTAGGGTTCCAGCCGACCACTGGCTCACTGTCGAGGTTCCTGACGGGATCGTCCACTACTTCAACTGGCAGGGCCAGTGGTACGAGATCGGCGCGGAGTACCTCACCGTCATCGAACGAAGAATCACCGAGCTCCTGGCGCAGCCCGTCAGCGTCTCCCTGCCACCCTGGACCAGAGATGAAGAGCACGAGAAGCACGACGAGGGCTGGTACAATAGGCAGATCGCAGCGTGCCCGGCGGATGACGTCGCTGGCATTCGTGTGATCGGCAACCGCATCGGCACCACGTCTGTAGGGGCCGACCCCAGTGGACGGCGGCCCCCATGCGACGTGGCTCTGCAACGTCATAGCCGGCCTCGGTCTCGGCCGCCTACCATGGTCCTATGCAGATGACGTATGCGGAACTCCATGAACTGGTGGACCGTCTGACCCTGGAACAGGCTGGTGCGGTTCGGGACGTCGTGCGTCACCTTGTGAGTTCGGTGCCGGCGGGTGAGCCAGCCGCTGAGGATCAGGATGGAACCGTTGCCGAGCAGCCGGTGCGTCGCCTGTCATTCGCAGGCATGCTCCACAGCGGCCGAGGGGATCTTGCTGTTCGGTCTGAGGAGATCATCCGTGCGGAGCTGGGGCGTCCCACGTGATAGTGGTTGACACCGGGCCGCTCGTCGCAGCTCTCGATGCCGACGACGCTGACCACAAGCGATGTCTGGACCTGTTGGAGCATCATTCGGGGCCGCTGCTGGTTCCGGCTCCGGTGCTGACCGCGCTCGGCCCGGCCGGCGCGGGCAAGGCCACCGGCGAGCAGACCCTCGCCCGGACCCTTTACCCGCGCTTCCAGGCGGACTGGTTGGTCACGGCCGACCGGAACTTCTACAACTGGGCGGACCTGGTGCGCGGCCGACGACACCGGTAACAAACAGCTCAAAACCTATCTACGAGGACCGGGGCGCGTCCTGCGCTCGAAGTCCCCGGAGTTGGTCTACCAGGAGATCTGGGGCTACCTGCTGACCCACTTCGCGATCAGCGCGCTGATCTGCACGGCGGCGACCGCCGCCGGGATCGACCCGGACCGGATCACGTTCAA
>NZ_CAUVXI010000318.1:3456-4936 GCF_963555845.1 Protofrankia sp. Cas8
TTCCAAGGCCCACCGATCCGCCGACGCAGCTGCCGGTGCAGCCGTCGTTGGTGCAGTCGCTGGAATCCCCGAACCCGGCGAGCTCGCCATACGCGCAGACGCCGAGCTCGATCAAGGCCTTTCCCTGGGCGTCGGTGCCGGCCGGACGCTGCAGCAGATAGGCGAAACTGGCTGCGAGCCAGCCGGGTTGTCCGATTGTCGGGTCGACACCTGGGCAGTGCAGGGCGGGAACCGTGTACGTGGCGGGCGGACTCCACCTCGTCGACGAGCTCCACGACGCGGGCGTGCCCACGCTCCAACGGATCAGTCCTGAGAACGATCCAGGAGTGACACACCACGGGCCGATCGATGTCCGTCCATCTCGGGGCTGTTTGCCACACGTGTTAGCGTGCCTCGGCGTGTCGTCAACGTGGACCGACGGAGGGGCCTTGGCGGTGGACGGGTTGATGGGTGCGGCTGTTCGGCTGGGCGTATCGGTGGATGCGTTGGCGGCGCTGACAGCGCATGTGCGGGTTGAGACCGAGGGTCTGCCGGCCGACCCGCAGGTGCGCGAGCTGCTTGCCGACATCGCCGCCGAACTGCTCGGTGATCATGACGTCGATGTCGCCGGCGCCGCCCCGGTCGTGGGCCTGGCGGGCACGTTCTTGCGTCAGGCAGCGGAGCTGATCGAAAATCCTGGCCGCAGCGGCCGGTGGGATCAGGTGGATGTGCCGCTGTTGCAGAGCATCGGCCGCCTGTCGATGGCGATCTCCGACGCCGTGCGGATCGCTGAAGGTGAGCTGCCCGAGCTGGGTCAGCGGCTGACCGCTCCCGGAGCGAGCTTCCTCGACGTCGGCACGGGGACAGGGTGGCTGGCGATCGCGATCGCCCGGTCCCACCCGGGCCTGCGGGTGGTGGGTATTGACATTTTCGAGCCCGCGCTGAGCCTGGCCCGCGCCAACGTGGCGGCGCAGGGCATGGCTGACCGCGTCGAACTGCGGCTTCAGGACGCTGTCGCCCTGGACGACGCGGCTGTGTACGACGCGGCGTGGCTCCCGATGCCGTTCCTGCCTGCTGGGATCGTCTCCCAGGTGATGGCTGCCGCGGCCGCGTCGTTGCGGCCAGGCGGGTGGCTGCTGGCGGGTACGTTCACCGGCGCCGACGACCGGTTGTCCCACCTGCTGGCCAACCTGCGGACGGTCCGCTCTGGTGGTCACCCATGGTGCGTTGACGATCTTCTCCCGGTGATCGCCGCCGCGGGCTTCGTCGACGTCGGTGAGGTCCCCCGTACCTGGTCGGCGCCGGTCCGCCTCTACGCCGGCCGTCGCCCCTGACCGCTCGTCTTGGAGCGCCTCCGAGCTCCCCGCACGCCGTCTGCTCATTTACGCTGTCGCCGCTTCCGAGCGACCGGCCGGGTTCAGGCTCGTTGACGGGCGGCGGGCTTGCCGCGGATCTTGCTGCTACCGTGCCCGGATGATTCTTTTGGGTGAACGGCCCCTTC
>NZ_CAUVXI010000319.1:0-4168 GCF_963555845.1 Protofrankia sp. Cas8
CGGTCATCGCGCGGACCTTCGGTAACACCCCCGGCGCGTCGTCGCGGCCGGCCGGCAGGCCGAACGCGGCGATGGTGTCCTTGGACGCCGGCGCGTCCCACGCCAGCCCGTCGATGCTCATCAGCCGCCACGGGCCGAGAAACGCCCCGACCGTGTCCAGGTCCGCGACCGGCACGGCGACCTGGGAGAACAGTTCCGCCAGCGGCGCCGCGCCGAGCCGCTGGCGGGCCCTGGTCAGCCCACCCGAGGCCGGTTCCCAGGCCGGCGAGGTGACGTCGAGGTCGTCGAGCGTCCCGGCCAGCCGGCGTGCGACCGCCTCGTAGTCGTCGTCCGCGAACAGCGCCAACGCCATCACGAAGTAGGCCACCACGTGCGGCGGGATCGTCGCGTCGCTGCGCCGGGCGCCCTTCCCGGTCGCCTCGATCGCCTCGTCGACCGCATCGTCGACCGCATCGCGCGGCACGAACGACGCCAGGACCCCCAGCGAGATCCGGTCCGTCAGCCGGCTGCCCGCCGCCGTCTCAGTGTCCGTCACACCCCACGATCATGCCGTCAACCAGGCAGAACTACCGCAAACGACACACCAGCCACGACCAAGATCTAACTAGCGTCAGTGGCATTGCGGCTGAGCTCGTTATCTTGACCCGGATTACGAGCTGGGGGAGGACATTGATGACCATGGTGAGTGGGCGGGGTCATGGTCGAGCGGCACGGGAGTGCTTGGCGGTCTCCAACAATGCGATGGGATCGACGATTCGACCCTCTGCGGCCTCGTGGTCGTAGACATGGCGCACAAGGTCAAGCCATTGGCGGTGCTTGGTGATCGTCACGAAGCCGGCGACGACGCCTGGCGAGAGGACGAGGGCGAGGAGGAAGTGGAAGTCCACCGGGGCTCCTGGCTCAGGCGATCCACGATGCCCGAATGGTCCCCCCTTGGATCGCGTAAGCGATTGTATCATTGCTTATCCTAGCGGGGTCCACGTCGGCCTTCCCGCCCGCCGCGATCCCACAACAGAGATCGCATACGACAGGTGGATGGCCTTCGAGATCGCGGAAAGTGGAGCGGGACAGTCCGCCGCACATGCATCGATCGACCCAGGGCGCCACGTCGGCGCTCATACGGCGCCCGCCGGGATAACTTCGCCCTCGTCAGGTGCGGCCGACCTTTCCCCGCCGCTCAGCACCTCGGCGAGGTACTCGGCCAGCGCCGCCACGGTTGGCCGGTTCCACAGCAGCGTCGCCGGCAGCGGGACACGGAACAGCTTCTCCAGGCGTCGCCGGATAACCAGGGTCATCACTGAGTCCAGGCCCATCTCCAGCAGCGGTTTGCCGGTGTCCAGCTCCTGGGGAGCCAGCTTGATCTCCTCGGCGACCTGTGTGCGGACCATGTCCATGAGCTGGTCAAGCAGTTCGGCGGGTTCGAGTGCCGACCAGTCGTCGGCGGGGCCGGATCTGCCCGCGACCGTCTCCTCGACGGTGATCTCCCGCAGCAGCGGTGGTCTCGGCATGCCGGAATCCACTGTGATCATGGGTAGGACCGCGCAGTGCGTGCCGACACGCCGCTCGGCGAAATCCCAGGCGCGCAATGCCTCGAGGGGCGAGATGTCCGCAGTGCCACGGGCGTTGAGTTCAAGGTCGATCATGGTCGAGGATGTCGACATGCCCAGCCCTCGCCACGAGGTCCAGCCGAAGCTGATCGTATCGTCACCCCGGTGGGCGGCCAGCGCGTCCAGGAAGGCGTTCGCCGCGCCGGAGCTCGCCTGACCCGGCAGGCCCAGCAGGTACCCGCAGAAGGAGAACATCGCGAAGAAGTCCACGCTGCCTGGCGGGAAGAGTTCGTGCAGGACGAGCGCGCCGTGCGCTGTGGGCGCCATCACCGCGGCCAGCGAGTCCTCGTCCAGCTCGCCGAGCATCCGGTCGTCCGATATCCCGGCGGCGTGCACGATCCCGACGATGGGCGGCAGGCCGAGCGCCGCCGGGTCGAGCGCCGTCCGAATCGCCGCGGCGTCGGTGATGTCGAGGGAGAGGACCTTGACCGTGACGCCGAGGGATTCCAGCGCCCGCACCGCCTCGATCTGGGCGAGGATCCGCTCGTCCGAACAACAGTCCCACTCCGCCCTTTCCGGGAAGGGGCGCCGGCTTGCGAGGACGAGCCGATGTGCGCCGCGTCCGGCCAGGAAGCGCGCTACCTCGAGGCCGAGCGCTCCCATCCCACCGGTGACCAGATATGTGCCGTCCGGGCGGAACGTGGGCGCGGGGCGAACGATGTGGCCGGGCACAGGCAGGAGGCGCGACGTTGTCGTCCGACCCTCGATGATCCGCACCGCGTCCTCGTCGGGTCGCGCGCGCAGGACCGCGAGCAGCCGCTCGGCCGATGCGGCCAGGTGGTCGCTGTCGATGATCCCGCCCCACAGCTCGGGCTGTTCCCCGGCGATGACGCGGCCGACGCCCCACATGGAAGCGCCGGTGAGCGAGCCGTCCGGCACACCGCTGGTCACCGCCCAGATTCTCGGTCGCCCGCCCGTCCAGCCCGACACACGCTGGGCGACGCAGGCGAGCAGCCATGCGGAGCGCTGCGCGCTGTCAGCCTCGTTGTCGCCCTGCGGTGTCGGGCCGACCAGCACCGCTGTGTTCGCGCCTGCTCGGTCACGCAATCCGTCCAGGGCGTCGGCGTCCGCAACCTGCCAGATCGCAATCCCCGCGTCCCGCGCCGCGTCCGCGATCGCCTCGAGTGGCGTGCCGACGATGACGACCGCGTCGAGGGCGCAGGTGTCCTCCGCCACCGTCAGGGGCCGCCAGACGATCTCGTGGACGAGCCTGCTCGGACTGGCAGCGGCGCCCGGGTCGCCGTCGAGCACCGCGTAGCGCAAGCCGGTCAGGGTCGCGACGACACGGCCGTCGACAGTGGCGATGTCGACGTCCGCGGTGTCTGTGGGGCGCTCCACGCTGGTGCGGATGTATATGAGGGCCTGTGATGGTGAGTCACCGTTGAACGCCACCTGCCTGATCCCGGCGGGCATCCGCAGAGTCGGCGGCCCGCCGAAGACCACCGATGCGATGGACAGCGCAGCGTCCAACACCGACGCCCACGTCGGGGCGGCCCCGTAGCCGGAGTCCACCGCGGCGAACAGCCGTTGGCCGTCGAGCACGCGCAGCTCGGTTATGTGCCAGGGGAAGCCCATCGCCGCGACGCCGATGCCGGCGAGACGGTCGACGACGAAGTCGTTCGGTAGGACGTCCGGGCAGCTCGCACGCAACGCGGCGAGCTCAAGCGTCCGCTCGGCGACCGCACCAAGCGGATCAACGGCGGCCGTGGTGTGGGTGAGCCAGACACCGTCGCCCTCGCCCGTGCCGCCGACGCCGGTGCCGCCGACGCCCGTGCCGCCGTCGCCCGTGCCGCCGACGCGCCGGGAGCTCAGCCGCAGCGTCGAATCCTGGCAGGAGATCTGGATCTCGCGCGGTGCGCTGACCACGACCGGAGTGCGCAGCACGATGTCGGCGAGCGCGGCCAACGAGCCGCCGTTCGAGGCGGCGGTGGCGAAGGTGTGCAGCAACACGGCCGCGGGAATGATCTCTACGGTGTGTACCGGATGGTCGCCGGGGTAGGGCCGGCAGGTCAGGTCGAGGTAGGTCTGCCAGAGCTCAAGCCGACCCGAACCGACCACGACGGTGTGGCCGCCGAGCAGGGTGTGGCGCTCGACGTCGTGAGAGCGCACGGGCCGGCTCACGGCGGAGTCGCGCCAGTAGCGCCGGTGTCGCCACGGCGTCGTGGGCAACTCGGCCAGCGGCTGCCCGCCGGACGCGCGGCGTGCTTCGACGCCCGCGCAGTGCAGTGCAGCAACGTTGGCGAGCAGCGTGCGCTGGTCGGGGGTGCCACGCCGGAGCGAGCCGCCGACGTAGCCGTCCGCGATTCCCAGCGCGTCCAGGGTCTCGGCCACCGAATGCGCGACGACGGGGTGTGCGGAGATCTCGACAAAGGCGGTGTAGCCGTCTTCGGCCGCCGCCTGTACAGCCGCCGCGAACCGGACGGGGTTGCGCAGGTTGGCCGCCCAGTAGGCGCCGTCACGCAGCGGTTCCGCGCGCGGGTCGGCCAGCGCGGTGGTGTAGACCGGGATCGAGGCGATGTCCGGGCAGAGCCCGTTCGCCGCCGCGACCAGCCTGTCCAACA
>NZ_CAUVXI010000320.1:0-4166 GCF_963555845.1 Protofrankia sp. Cas8
AGGCCGGCGCAGAAGGCCGGGTCGGCACCGGTGAGGACGATCGCCCGCACATCGTCCCGGGCGTCGAGGTCGACGATCGCGGCTCGCAGCTCGCCGATCAGTTCAGGAGTGATCGCGTTACGGACCTGGGGACGGTTCAGCGTGACAACCGCCGCGGGCGGGCGGACATCGACTAATACATTGGCCATATCGCCTGAGCATGCCGGCCCGTTCACCCGGACGCACCCGATCCGAAGATTGGACGCAGCGGGACGGCAGGGCGCAGCGGGAGCGTGGTGCGGGCGTGCAGACAACCCCACCAGACCCCGGCGCAGTAGGCCGCGTCGTCCGCCATCCGCAACGCGACGTAGGGGACGAGCCCGACATCCGGACGTTCTCGCCACCAGTCCCACGCGGTCGGTATGGTCGCCGCGACCAGCAGGACACGACGGCCGGGCCGGCCCGCGCCGAAGGCCAGCAGCGGCAGCCACACGCGCCGCGCGGTGTCCGCGGCAGCCCAGCCTGCATGCTGCCGGCCCCGGGCGACCAGGACCGCCGCGTGTAGCCCGGCCCGCGGCACGGGCGTACGCAGGCGGGTGAACGTCCGGCGCAGGCGCCAGGCGCTGACCACCGCGCCGACCCCGGCAGTGGCGGCGACCGCGGCAACCGCGGCAGCGGACCCGGCCGCGACGACGACACCCGCCGCGACACCGACCGCAGCGCCCCGCACTGGCCGCAACGGCTCGGGATGCCGTAACGCGAGTGCTGCCGCGGACGATCCGTAACCGACCCGCTGCGTGACCCAGCCCCGCCAGGACGACCGGGGCTGGTGTAGCACCACCGCGGCCGGTTCGTAACGCACCGACCAGCCGGCCGCGGTCAGCCGCCACACCAGGTCGACGTCCTCGCCGTAGCGCATCGCCGGGTCGAAGTCGGCCAGCTCCCGGCGGATCAGCAGCGCCGCGGCCGGCAGGTAGGAGATACGGCTGCCCGCGCGGACCGGACCGGGCCGCAAGCCAAGGTCCAGCGGCGACCGGGACATCTCGTACCGGGCGCGCAGTGCCCGGTGTGGCGCTGAAGCGACCCGCGGGGCGACGAGCGCGACCATCGGGTCGGCCAGCTGCGGGAGCAGCCTGGTGAGCCAGTCCGGGCCGGGCAGCACGTCGGAGTCGACAAAGGCGACCAGCGGGGTTGCCGCGGCTCGCGCCCCGGCCATGCGGGCGGACGCGGGCCCCAGCGGCGAGTCATGCCGGATGACGCGGACACCGGCCCGCCGCGCGACCGCGGCGGTTGCGTCGGTGGAGCCGTCGTCCACGACGATGACCTCCCGGCAGGTCCCGGTGACGGTGGCGAGCAACCGCGAAAGCTCCGCCGCCCGGTCGCGGACCGGGATGACAAGGGTGACGTCATCCCGACCAGGCATGGCACAAGCGCCGGGCGGGCTGGACGGGTGAGAGGTAGCACCGGTCGGTGGCACGGGATCGGCGTGCCCGGCGTCCACCAGCCGGCGGGCGAGCGTACCCGCGCCGGCGCCGGCCGCCGTCACCGTGGCACCGCCCGCGAGCGCCTCGAACACGGCTGCGCCAGCGCGACTCAGGGTGAGCAACCGCAGCGGCGATCCGCCGAGCAGCACCCGACCACGCGACAGGACCCGCAGGTCCGGTTCACACTGAACCGAGAAGCAGCCGGGTAGCGGGCCAGGCGCGGGCCCGGGCAGCCGGCTACCGTCACAGTTGGTGTTTCCGTCCGTATGACGCACAGGAGGAACCGTATGGATTCCGTCGACGTCGACAGCGACCGTCCCATCGCCGCAGCCGAGGTGCCGGCAATCGAACCGGTGCTTGAGGATCTCCTGGTTGAGGACGTGTCCATCGACGGCATGTGCGGCGTCTACTGATCAACCAGCCACCGACATCAAACGGCCACAGTCGAAGACGGCGACGCAAGCACTGATGCCCTCACCCCCGCACGCCGCCGCGCCGGTCACGACCGGCGCCTTTGACCGCGACCGCGCCTACGAGCTGCATCCGAAGGTCGCGCTGCGCCCGGAGCGGTTCGGCGCGCTCGCCTACTCCTATGACACCCGACGGCTGTCCCTGTTGAAGGATCTCGATCTGCTCGCCGTGGTGCGGGCACTCGCGGACCAGCCCTCCGCGGATGCCGCACTCGGCGTGGTACCCACAGCGAAACGGCCGGCGGTGGAGCGGGCACTGGCCCGCCTGGTGGAAACGGGGTTCATCCGTGAGCGTCACTGAGCTGGCCGGGCAGGCACCAGCGGCGGTAGCGAGCCGGTCGTTGCAGGACGAGCTGCGCCGTGGCCTCGACGCGCCGATCTGCCTGACCTGGGAGTGGACGTATGCCTGCAACCTGGCGTGCGTCCACTGCCTGTCGTCCTCCGGTCGGCGAGACCCTCGCGAGCTGACCACCGACCAGCTGCGCTCGGTCGTCGACCAGCTTGCCGACATGCAGGTCTTCTACGTCAACGTCGGTGGGGGCGAGCCGATGACTCGGCCCGACTTCTTCGAGGTGCTGGAGTACTGCGTCGACCATGGTGTCGGGGTCAAGTTCTCCACCAACGGCGGGATGATCACGTCGGAGAAGGCGCGGCGGCTCGCCTCACTGGATTACGTCGACGTCCAGATCTCCCTGGATGGCGCGGACGCGATGACCAACGACCCGGTCCGCGGTACCGGCTCCTATGATCGGGCCCGCGCGGCCATGGATCACCTCGCCGCCGCCGGATTCGGCGCGTTCAAGCTGTCCGTGGTCGTGACCAGGCACAATGCGAGCCAGCTCGACTCGTTCGAATCGCTGGCACGGGACTACGGCGCCGAACTGCGGATCACCCGACTACGCCCGTCCGGTCGGGGTCGGGACTCCTGGGCCGAGCTGCACCCGACCGCCGTCCAACAGCGCGACCTGCATTCCTGGCTGCTGGCCCGGCCGAACGTGCTGACCGGCGACTCGTTCTTCCACCTGGCGGCCTACGGCCAGTCCCTACCCGGGTTGAACCTGTGCGGCGCCGGGCGGGTCGTCTGTCTGATCGACCCGGTCGGGGACGTCTACGCCTGCCCGTTCGCCCTGCACGAGCACTTCCGCGCCGGCAGCGTGCTGGACGCCGGCGGGTTCGCGGCGGTGTGGCGGGGGTCGGAGCTGTTCACCGAGCTGCGGGAACCGGGCAGCGCCGGAGCGTGCGCATCCTGCGGGCACTACGACGCCTGCCAGGGTGGCTGCATGGCAGCGAAGTTCTTCACCGGTCTGCCGCTGGACGGCCCCGACCCCGAATGCGTCCTCGGCCACGGCGAGGCCGCACTGGCCGCGGTGAACCCCGCGAGCCTGCCCGCCGTCGACAACGACCACAGCAAGAACGACCGCAGCAACCGGCGGTTGCTCCCCCTGTCCGTCCGGCGCTGACAACGTCCGGCGCTGACAACGTCCGACACTGGCACCGTCCCGCGCTGACGACCGGCAGCTCACGCCACCGGTTCGATGCGCAGGTCGGTGACCCGGGCGAGGTGATCGAAGTCGCGGTCTGCATGCAACAGGCTCGCATCGGCCTTGACAGCCGCCTGCGCGATGAGGCAGTCGGTCAGCACCCGGACCGTCACACCGCCACGCCGAGCGGATCGGTACAGGCCCGCGGCGTCCTCATAGTCGCCACTGTCGCGAAGAGGAAGGACGGGCAGGGGCGCGAGCAGCTCCAGCAGCTCAAGGTGATGCGTGTCGGACCGGGCACCGGCGAGAAGTTCGAAACGAACGATCTCCGTGGTCACCAGATAGGCGTCCTCGTCGATCAGATGATGCAACCGCCGGTGGACCGGTGACTCGGTCTTGCGGAAGAATTCAACCCACGCGGACGTGTCAACGAGGATCATCGATCCTCCACCGAGGCGTCCTGGAGATTTGACACAAAACCCGGGCGAATCTCGGTCATGTCCGTGTCCCAGCCCATGCCTTCCAGCGCCAGCGCCCGACGTTGGAACGTCGCGTGGCCGATGAGATGCCGCAGAGCAAGATCTACGACTTCGCGCCGCGTGTTCACGCCGAAGATGCGCATCGCCTCCTCGATCAACTCGTCGTCGACAACGATGTTAGTCCGCACGTCCGTCATGGTCATTAACATACACACCCCTGTGTATTTTGCTTGTCAGCAGATCCAAAGACGACGATACACACCGGGTCGGATC
>NZ_CAUVXI010000321.1:0-4087 GCF_963555845.1 Protofrankia sp. Cas8
GCCGTGTGCGCCGGCGCGCGAGCCTGGTCCGGTAGCGGTACGGCAGTGAAACAGCGCGGGTTCAAACGATCGTAGCGACGTTCCGATAGGATGATCTCGGCAAGGTCGACAGACTGGATGGTAAACATTCACCTGTTTTAGGGATCTTGCTGTGGGTGACGGTTCGTGGCATGGCTGTGGGCCGCGCCGGGCGGGCTGGCGTGGTGGGTCGGGCGGGGCGCCCGTCAGGTGGGGACGACGGCGGCCGGTGGCATCCAGGGGATGCCGCGGAACGCGAGGCGTAGTGCGTGCAGGGCGGAGACGCCGTGTTTGCGGGCGGTGGAGAGGTAGCTGGCGATCTGGAGGCGGCAGGCGGTCGCGACGGCGGAGGTGAGCCGGCCGGAGATCTTCTGCTGGGTCTTGAACGGCCGTAGATCGCGTTCGCTTTGGTTGTTCGTCGGCCACACATCGAGGTCGAAGACGAAACGGAGCACGTCCTGTTGCCGGTCACGCAGGCATTCGAGCAGGCAGCGGCCGACCGGCTGCTTCCTGCCCTTCTCTGCCGCGGGGACCTGGCTGAGTCCGACGCGGACCGCGCCGCGGTACTCGGCGATCAGCGGGTCGCGCAGTGCGGCGGGGATCTCGGCCAGCCCGGCCGCGCGGGCGAGGTTGGCCTGGTGGACCAGGCCTCGCAGCGACTCCTGGAGCTGGACCGGCCAGGCCGCCTCCGGGTAGGTCTCGACCACGTCCTGAAGGTCGCGCAGAAGATACGAGTTATGCCGACGTCGGCATAACTCGCACTTGATCCGGGCGGCGCTGCGGTATGCCCTCTACACCGATCGCAAGGTGTTGGCCGCGGCGATGCGGCTATGGACGCGGTAGCGGCCTGGGGGTTGGGAACGGGCCCGGGAGAAGGCCCGGGAGAAGGCGTACTCGGAGGTGTAGCCAACGGCGCGGGCGATGACGTCGATCGGGTCGTCGGTGTCGCGTAGCCGGCGGGCGGCCAGGTCCATTCGCCAGCGGGTGAGATAGGCGGCGGGGGTGTCACCGACGAGGACGGGGAACCGGCGGGCCAGCGTCGCGCGGGACACAGCGACGTGGTCGGCGAGGGAGGCGATGGTCCAGGCGTGGGCTGGGTCGGTGTGCATCGCCGTGAGGGCAGCCGCGATCACAGGGTCGCTCAGGGCACGTAGCCACGACACGGAAGGGGGCGGGGGTTCGGCCTGGAGCCAGGCCCGCAGGAGGTGGATGAGCAGCACGTCGACGAGTCGGTTGAGCACTGTGGCTGCGGCGAGTTGCGGGTGCGTCAACTCGCTCGACAGGAGCCGGACGGTGTCGTCGAGCGGTGCGTTGTCCGAGCCTGCCGGTATGTGCACTACGTCGGGGAGCAGGGTAAGCAGGGGTGTGGTGACAGCGGGGTCGTGCCGGTAGGAGGCGCACAGTATCCGTGTCCGCGCCGGCTGGGTGCCGATGTCGAGCCGGCCGCCGGCAACCCGCGCCCGGTGGGCGGCGGCGTGGTCGAAGGGTTCGAGGGGTCCGGTGCGGTCGCCCGACAGACCGTGCGCGGTCCCCGTGGGCAGCAGGACCACGTCGCCGGGCATGAGCTGCACGGAGGGCCGGTCGGGCACCCGTAGCCAAGCCGTCCCGGCGGTGATCGCATGGAACGCCGCTCCGGGTATCGCGAACAGGTGCAGCCCCCACGGGTCGCCCGCGTATACGGTCGCCGCGACCGTGCCCCGCACGCCGGCAACGGCCAGCACTTCGGCCAGCAGATCCACACTCGGAGCCTAGCGATCCGTGTGCCGGGCTGATCTCGATGAGACGGATAGACAAAGAATCGAGACCGATCGTCATCGACTGGCCATCGTCACGCTCCATACGGTTGATCTGTCGCCCACATCCCCGGCAGGAGAGCAACCGATGAACATTGCAGGCAGCACCGCCCTTGTCACTGGCGCCAACCGCGGGCTTGGCGCCCGCCTGGTGACCGAACTGCTTGGCGCCGGAGCGAGCCGGGTCTACGCCACCGCCCGTAACCCCCACACCATCGACCCGCAGGTGTGCTCTGACCCGCGGGTGCGCACCCTGGCCCTGGACATCACCGATCAGGCCAGTGTGGATGCCGCCGCCAAGGCGGCCACCGACGTCGCCCTTCTGGTCAACAACGCGGGTGTGCTCGGCTTCGGCGGCGCCCTGGACGGCGACCTCGACCTGTTTGGCCGTGACATGACCACGAACTACGTCGGCACCCTGCGGGTCACCCGGGCGTTCGTCCCTGTACTGGCGGCGAATGCACCCGCTGCAGTCGCCAACGTGCTGACCTTGATCGCGCTTGCCCCGGTCCTACCGATGGCCGGGTACTGTGCGTCGAAGGCCGCCGCACACTCGATCACGCAGGCGCTGCGCGCGGAGTTGCGCGGCCGGGGTATTGAGGTCATCGGCGCCTACCCGGGTGGGATCGACACCGACATGCTCGCCGGTATCGAAGCGGACAAGGCCGCCCCCGAGATTGTCGCCGGGCGCATTGTAGCCGGCATTGCGGCCGGTGAGACGGTGGTCTGGCCCGACGACACATCCGCCCACGCCGGCACGGTCTACGTTACCGACCCGCTGCGACTCGAGCAGATGCTGGCGAGCTGAGTCTCTCCCGGGCCTCCCGGGCCTCCCGTGCCCGCGAACGCGGTCCGTTGGAGAATACGGACTCGCCCCGTCAAAGAAGGTAGCCCTCTATGTTGAGCCCGGTGCGGCCGGTTACTGAGACCAATGCCTCGTTGGGGCGGAGGCTGGCTGGCCGCACAGATCACCGCAGGTTACATTCATGATCGAATGTGGACCTAACGCACCAGAATAAGAACCGTTCGATCTTTATCGAAGGTCCTGAGATCACCATCCGGCCGGTCGCCACCCGGGTCCTGACCAGGGACGACGCCCAGTGAGCGCCCGGCCGGCAACATCATCCACCGAGCCGAACGCACGTTCTGCGCATCTGGTAGTTCCGGAGCCGGCTAGCCCGGTGACGCGGGGCGAGTTGGCCGTTGTAGACGCCGACCGCGTGGATACGACTCAGGAGTCGGCGAACTCGGCGAACGTTGCCGGCAGGTCAGCCGGCAACTCGCTGGTACCTCCGGCTGGCTGCGGACTGGTCTCATGATACGGCGGTGCGCTGGTCGCCACCCGTGACCATCTGTTGCCGAACCGGACCGTCGCCTTCCCGCACACCGGTGCGGACGCCGGTGACGTGGCGGAAGGCCGCGCTGGTCCCGACACCGAAGCGGCGGCACGCTGGGCGTCGATTAGGCTCCCTACGTGCTTATAGGTGATCTACGAAGCAGGATCGACCGGGTCTGGGACGCGTTCTGATCGGGAGGAATCTCCAACCCGCTGGAGGTCATCGAGCAGATCACCTACCTGATGTTCATCCGCCGACTGGACGGCATCCAGACCGGCAAGGAGAACAAGGCCAACCGCACCCGCAGGCCGATCGAGAACCCGGTGTACACGGATGCCACCCAGGAGCTGCGCTGGTCGCGTTTCAAGGCCCTGGGCAGCACCGACGAGATGTTCGTGCCGGTGCGGGACAAGCTCTTCCCCTGGCTGCGGGAGTCCAACGATGTGATTGTTGTGCTGTTCTGGCGACACAAAATCTACATCGTTCGGTGCGCTATCGTTCGGCGCGCTTAATCCCGGCTGTTCACGCCGGAGCCTGTTTGATCGTGGCGGTGGGGGTGCCCCGGTGACGGGAAAGTGCCTCTGACTTGGGAGGATCCGGGTTTCTGAGATTTTCGTAATGCCGTGGAGACCTGGACTTTCGCGGTTTTCATGATTGGTTTAGCGGCCTGACGGTCGACAGATAATCGAATGTCAGGTTCTGCGCACACCCCGGTCGTATCCGTGACCGTGACGGCGGACGGACATGCGACAGCAGGTAGATGGGGGGAGCATCAACGCTGCCAAAAAAACCGCTCACGAGGAGTGGACGCCAATGCTCCCGAACCCGACCCTACCGCCGTCGCTGGTAGTCCTGCTATCCCACCTACAGCCGTGTTTCACCGCACCGAGTTTCACCACGTTCACCGCACTGAGCCATTCCCCGCACGGTCTGCCACGC
>NZ_CAUVXI010000322.1:0-2870 GCF_963555845.1 Protofrankia sp. Cas8
GTGTGGGATGGACAACCAAGCCGAGGACCCGGCGGGACAGCCGATGTGATCGACTATGCGCACGCCAAGAACATCCCAGTCACCGTCATCTGGCCCGCAGGCGCGGTAAGACCCTGAAGAGCGGCGGGGGCGCAGCTCGCGCCGGTGCCGTTCGCCCCGTCCCGGACCGCGGCCCGGCTCGCGGAACGGTTCGGGCCCAGCCAGCTCGCCGGGATCGAGACCGGCCTGGCCAGGATCGCCTGGATCGCCTGGATCGTCAGGCAGATGATGGGCTTCCTGCCGGCGCAGCGGCGCGCCGAGCTCGTCACCCACCGCCCGACGCTGGACTGCGACTCGACCGACGTTGAGGTCTACGGCCACGCGAAGCATGGTCCCGGACCCGATATCGATCAAGTCGAGAATCCGTTGACGATCTTCGGCAGCGCTATTGGCGGATGTAGGTCTGACTCCTGTGCATGCAGGGTTGAGGATCAAGACCCGGGGTGGGTGTTGGAGCACCGACCCCGGGTCGTTGCCGTTCCGGCGTTCGATCCGGGAACCGCCCGTCGGAAGATCCATTATGGCGAGACGGTGAGATCAACGGTGGCACCCGTGTCGGCGCGGAGCGGCAGATGCTGCAGGAATGGCACTACTTCTTCGACTACATGCGACGGTGGCGGAACCTGCGGAAAATTCGGCGAGCGCCGCCACGTCGGCGACCGGGCGGCCGCGGGCGGCCGCGAGCACGGGGACGCGCAGCGGAGCCGCTCGATGTTGACGGCGACGCCGGGCGAGGACATGTCGACGATGAGTTGGCTCAGGCCGCCGTGCCTGTCGTCGCCGGCCGGTGTCTTTCAGCAGAGGACCACGAAGTAGTGGCTGTGGTGGGCGTGGCTCGTCCTTCGGGCCCAACGTGACGAGAGCGAAGGCCGGCAGATCAGCCATCGGCCTTGGTGGCGCCCTCGGGCTCCATGTGCGTTCCCTTCCCGCGCCGGGCCATCTCGCTGATAATGCTATAGTATAGTAACAATTTAAAGATCTAGGGCTGCTTACCGGCGAACCCGTGGTTGGCGGACCTGACGGGGACCACCGTTTCAGTCCCGGCGACGAGCACCGGCCACGGACACAAAGAGGGGTTTGATGGACTACTCGCGGTACCGGCACCTCGAGGTCACGCAGGACGGCGGGATTGTGACGGTCACGATCAACCGTCCCGAGGTGAAGAACGCAATCCATCACGAGCTCCACGAGGAATTCGGGACGATCTTCGCCGATCTCGACATCGACGATTCGTGCGATGTCGTCATCCTCACCGGTGCCGCCAGCGCGTTCTCGGGGGCGGCGATCTCAACTGGATCCTGGCCATGTGCGGCGACTTCGTCTACGCGACGCCCGACGCCGTGTTCGCCGACCCGCACGTCGCTGTCGGCCTGGTCGCGGGCGACGGCGGCGCGGTGATCTGGCCACAGCTGGTCGGCTACGCCCGTGCCCGCCGCTACCTGCTGACCGGCGACGCGATCCGTGGCAGGGAAGCGGCCGAGATGGGCCTCATCACCGAGGCCGTTCCCGACGACCAGCTCGATGCGCTCGTCGACGCCATGGCGCAGCGTCTCGCGTCCGGCGCGTCATACGCTATCAAGTACACCAAGGCCGCCATCAATGCCGGCCTCAAGGTGACCGCCGCTGCCGTCATCGATCGGGCTTCCGCCTTCGAGAACCTCACCCAGTTCACGAACGACAACCGAATCGCCGCCGAGGCTTTCCTCACCAAGGAGAAGCCTGTTTTCACCCGGTCCTGAGCCTCGGCTGGTGTCCTGAAGCTCGACTGGTGTTCTGAGCCTCAGCTAATAGAGACAGGGGGCAAGTAGCTCAGTGTCCAGACGTTGTGACGTGGTCTCATGAGCGATCGTCCGGTATCCCTTGCCAAGGGCCGTGTCCGCGTCAATCGGGTCGCCGATATCGTGGCGGATCGCATCCGCGAGCTCATTGTCACCGGCGACCTGGCGGACGGCGATCGCCTGCCACGCCTGGATGTTCTACTCAAGGACTTCGGCGTCAGCGGGCCCTCGATGCGCGAGGCCCTGCGCGTCCTGGAGTCCGAGGGGCTCATCACCGTTCAACGCGGCAGCATCGGCGGCGCCGTGGTCCACCGTCCCGATGCGAAGACCGCTGCCTACATCGTGGCCCTGGTGCTGCGTAGTCGAGACACGCAGTTGCGCGATGTGTTCGAGGGCATGTCCCTTCTCGAGCCGGTGTGTGCGATGTTGTGCGCGCGTCGCCCGGACCGCAAGACGACGGTGGTATCCGAGCTGCGCAAGGTCAACGGTGCCTCTCGCCGGCTCATCGACGGCGATGAGCTGGCCTTCAACGAGACCATGGCCGCGTTTCACGAGACGTTGGTGCAGCGGTGTGGCAACGAGACGCTCACGCTCGTGGCCGGGATCTTGGAATCGATCTGGCTCGTCCATGAACGGTCCTGGGCCGAGGCCAAGACCGCGCGGGGCGCCTTGCTCAGCCGGCCGGAGAAGCTGAAGAGGCTCGAGTCCCATGAGGAGATCTGCGACCTGATCGAGGCTGGCGAGGAGCGCAGGGTTGTGGAAGCCATAACCGAGCACATCGAGGTCCAGCTCATCTGCAGCGAATGGCTCGACCCCACCGAACGCGTGGATGCCCGGGCCATCCGACACGACACGTAAAAGCGCCCGGCGCTCAGCGAGCGGCGCGGGGGCTGAACAGCCCATGGGCGTTGTCGTGCATGATCTTGCGAACCCCGTCCTGGTCGAAGCTCGTCAAGGACTCGGTGAAGGTGACGGGCTCGGCCAGGCCGTCGGTGTGGGGGTAGTCCGAGCCGAAGCGGAAGGCGATCTCCCCCTTCAAGGTGCCCACGGTGG
>NZ_CAUVXI010000322.1:3240-4433 GCF_963555845.1 Protofrankia sp. Cas8
GAAGGTCGTCGCCGAGGAGGACATCCCGTTCCTGCCCAGCAGCAAGGCGGACAAGCGAGGCATCGCCGCCATGCTCGCTCGGCATCGGGAGGCACCGCGCTGACCGCGCCGGCCGGCTGACCGGCGCGCTCCCCGGCGATCGACTGTGTCGATCGCCGGGGAGCCTGCGTCGCAGCTCGCTGGTCGAACGAAAGTTTTCAAACAGGCTCGTACCGGTCAGGCGATCCTGATGATTCCGAATGTCTCCCGGTGTGGGCCGGCGAGCACTGCAAACCGGCCGGTTGGAATGTCCATCGGCGGCATCAGGAGCGACCCGCCGAGTGCCTGTGCCTCGGTGACCGCCGCGTCGGTGTCGGTGACCGCGAAATAGGTCAACCAGAACGACGGGACCTCAGCGGGGATGTTCGGTGGCATGGGCATCATCCCGGCGATCGTCTCGCCGTCACGCTTCCACCCGTAGTACTCCATCGGACCGCCCTGCGCCCCGGAGTCGTCCACCGCCCAACCGAACACCGCCGGGTAGAACGCCTTCGCCGCGGACAGGTCACGCGTGTCCAACTCGTTCCAGCAGAACGCGCCGGGCTCGTTCGCCAACTCGGCGCCCTTGACCTCCCCAGGCTGCCACACCGACACGGCCGCACCCGCCGGATCGGTGAACACCGCCATGCGGCCCGCCTCCATGACGTCCATCGGCCCGGCCAGCACCCGCCCGCCGGCACCGAGAACCGCCTCCGCCGTCTTGTCCACATCATCAACGCTGATGTAGGTGTTCCAGGTCGGGGGCTGCCCCTCGCCGAACAGCGGGCCCAGACCTGCGACCAGCTTGCCTCGGAGCGTGAACATCGTGTAACCGCCCGCCCCCGGGTCCGGTACCTCCTGCGCCTCCCAGCCGAGCAGGCCGCTGTAGAAGGACCTGGACGCCTCGAGGTCGGGGCTACCGAGATCCACCCAACACGGAGTCCCCGCCGGATAGGACATGAACTCGGCCATGACAACCACCTCCTGTAGACACGTCAGACGCTGTAGCGCCTCGCATGGATCGGACGGTAGCGGTCGCCTCCGACAGTTTCCGCGGCGGGCTCGATGAAACGTCGCCGAACATTTTGGCGGTTGACGCGGGAAAGGGACGGGCCGTGTGCTCCACCCCACAGACACGGATCCAGTGGTGGTCGGGCTGACATGCAGACCCCGTA
>NZ_CAUVXI010000323.1:0-4028 GCF_963555845.1 Protofrankia sp. Cas8
GCGCCACTGGGTGCAGCGATCTTCTCACTGTTGGCCACCCTGTCGCGTGCGTTGGCGTCCGGCGTGTCGTTCTTTCAGACCTCCCCGCTGGACCTCGCACTCTTCTTCAACGCGGCGACGTTCCTGGTATCAGCGATCGTGATCTTCCGGCTACGCGGGATCGGCCGGGCCGAGCACCAACGCACCGACCAGCATCTGGGCCTGTGGTCGTCGATCACGGAAGGCTGGCGGTTCGTCGGCCACAACCGGCTGGTCCGCGGTCTGGTGATCGGTATTCTCGGCGGGTTCGCCGGAGCCGGGTGCGTGGTGGCGCTCGGGCGACTCTACGTCCAGATTCTGGGCGGCGGTGACTCCGCGTACGGCGTCCTGTTCGGTGCGGTGTTCGTGGGGCTTGCCGCCGGGATGGCGCTGGGACCGCGGCTGCTCGGTGACTTCAGTCGCTCCCGTCTCTTCGGCCTGAGCGTCACCGCCGCCGGGGTGGCCATGCTGGCGGTGGCGGTCATGCCCAACCTCGTGCTGGCCTGCGTCGTTGTCGTCCTCGTCGGCATGTTCGCCGGGATCGCGTGGGTAACCGGCTACACTCTGTTGCAGGCGGAGGTGAGCGACGAGCTGCGCGGGCGGACATTCGCGCTGGTCCAGTCCCTGGTCCGCATTGATCTGCTCCTGGTGCTGGCCGCCGCGCCCGCGCTGGTGGGCCTCATCGGAGCACACCGCATCAGCCTGTGGGGCAGCGTCCATCTCCGCGCCGACGGGGTCACGATCGTCCTGCTCGCCGCCGGCATGCTCGCGGTGGCCGTCGGCCTGTTCGCTTACCGGCAGATGGACCAACGCTCGGGCATCGCAGTCCTGCCCGAACTCTGGAACGCCCTGCTGGGCCGTGGCAGCACACCGCTACGCCCTCGCCACGCCGGTCTGTTCGTAGCCCTCGAAGGCGGTGAGGGATCCGGCAAATCCACCCAGGTCAAACGGTTGGGATCATGGTTGGCGTCGTCCGGACGCGAAGTTGTGATCACCCGCGAACCGGGTGGGACCACCATCGGCGCTACGCTGCGGGACCTGCTGCTCGACCCCTCGGTACGGCTGCACCCGCGCACCGAGGCGCTGCTCTACGCCGCGGACCGCGCCGAGCATGTCACCCGGGTCATCGAGCCGGCACTGGCCCGGGGTGCGATTGTGATCAGCGACCGCTTCATCGACTCGTCCATCGCCTACCAGGGCGCCGGGCGCCGGCTCGGGGCGGACGAGGTCGCGGCGCTGTCGCGGTGGGCCACCCAGGCCCTGGTCCCCGACCTCACGATCCTGCTCGACCTGCCCGCTGAGATCGGCCTGCGTCGGGTCCGGGAACGGGTCGGTACGGTCGGCTCAAGTGTCGATCCGGCCGGGCCGGCGACCAAGCCCACGGCCGGCCTCGACCGGATCGAGGCGGAACAGGTCGCCTTCCACGAACGGGTGCGCGACGGGTTTCGCCGGCTCGCCGACAGCGCGCCCGGCCGCTATGTGGTCCTCGACGGGAACCGGCCGCCGCAGACACTGCACAGTGAGATCCGCCACGTCATCAGCGAGCGGCTGCGCACTGATCTCGACCCGGTCGCCGCGGACCCACACATGCAGCCCACACCGGCCGAGACCGTGCGGCCAGACAGCGTGCAGCCAGACAGCGTGCCACCGAACAACATGCCAATAGACACCGTGCCACCGAACACCGTGCCGCCAACATCCGTAGCACCCGACATGCCGCCCGATCGCGCAACAACGAAGAGAGCCCCATCGGCCCGGTAGCTCCTCCCGACCGTCTCCCAACCGTCCAGACGGCGCTTCGCCGGTCGCCGGACGGCCCGCCGGTAACCGCCGACCAACGGAGTCGGACAATGGACCGGTGAGCGTCTGGGATGTCCTGATCGGCCAGGCTCCGGTCGTCGAGATCCTCGCGGGCGCGGCCAGCGCGGCCGCCGGGGTGACCGCGACTGATGCCCGTCCCGCGGCCCGTGCAAGCATGACGCATTCATGGCTGTTCACCGGCCCCGCGGGCGCTGGGCGTTCGATGGCGGCGCGCGCCTTCGCCGCGGCGTTGAACTGCAAAAATTCACCCCCAGGATGCGGTGAGTGCAACGGGTGTCACACCGTACTGACAGACACCGCGGCCGATCTGCGCACCGTGCGTCCAGAAGGCCTGTCGCTGGGAGTCAAGGACATCCGGGAGCTCGTCCGCGATGCAGCCAGCGCACCGACATCCGGCCGCTGGCGAGTCCTGCTGCTCGAGGACGCCGACCGGCTCACCGACCAGGCCGCCAACGCGCTGCTCAAGGCGCTGGAGGAGCCCGCCACACGGTCGGTGTTCCTGCTGTGCGCACCGTCGGTCGACGACGTCCTGCCGACCGTGCGGTCCCGCTGCCGGGTGGTCGCGCTGCGCCTTCCCACCCCCGCGCAGGTCGCCGGCATGCTGGAGCACGACGGGGTGGATCCCGCTCAGGCCCGGCTCGCGGCCCAGGCGACCATGGGCGATGCGGACCGAGCCCGGGCGCTGGCCACCGACGAGGCGACGCGGCTCCGGCGCGCCGAGGTGCTGCGCCTCCCGACCCGCCTGCAACGCACCGGGGACTGTCTCGCCGCGGCCGCGGACCTGGTGGCGGCGGCGAACGCCGACGCCGAAGCGGCGAACACGACCCGCGACGACGCTGAGACCGACGCTCTGAAGACCGCGCTCGGTGTGGGTGCGACATCCGCCGGGACGACGGCGAAACGCGCTCGGGCGCCGAAGCCCGGTGCAAAGGCCCGTGCCCTGACCGTCCGGGGCGCCACCGGAGCTCTCAAGGAGCTGGAGAAGACACAGAAGAGCCGTGGACGACGGACTGTCCTGGACTCCCTTGACCGGGCCCTGCTCGACCTCGCCGGCTGGTACCGCGACGTCCTGGTGCGGCAGCTCGGCGCACCGGTCGAGGCGATTCACCCGGACCACGGCGTTGCCGTGGCGGAGGAGGCGCGGACGTCCACCCCGGAGCAGACGCTGCGTCGACTCGAGGCCGTCCTGCGGTGTCGGCGGACCCTGGCGGCCAATCCCGGCCTCGTCCCGCTACTCACCGTAGAAGCACTCACCCTCGATCTGCGGACCGGTTAGAGCGCCCGATGGATATCGGTCGATGCGCCTTCTGGGCATCGAGAGCAGGGACCCGCACGAACTCGAAGCGTTCGGGTGGGGGGGCGAAGCGATCGAAGATCCATCGGATAGACCCAAGGTCATGGCCCGCCGCTGCGCAGCCGGCGTTTTCCGCCCATTTTGTCGCCCGACATCAGCGGATACAGTATGATAAGGCAGTAGTCGGTACAGAATTTCCCAGGCCGGATCTATTGATATAAATCAGCCGCCAGGGTGCCATACCTCACATGCGGATGCCGTTCATTTCCGGCCAATATGACCATTATATTCGCACCACTGATTCGCCCGCCGCCGAGGCCGCCCGGCCTCACCACTCCCTGGGGGAATACGACATGGAACGTGGGATTCCGCGCACGGTACGGACCGGAGAAAGTATCTCCCCAGCCGGCTCATCGGCGGCCCGCCGATGAATGGAATCATTCATACCCGGCTCCGCCCCACCGGCAGTCGGATTCTCGGGGTGGGCGCCTACCGGCCCATGAAAGTGGTCCTCAATTCCGAAATCTGCCAACAGATAGAGTCGACACCCGAGTGGATAGAAGCCCGCTCCGGTATTCGTAGCCGGCGATTCGCGACCGCGGATGAATCACTGGGCGCAATGGCTGCAAGCGCCGGTGGAAAAGCCCTGGCCAGTGCCGGAATCGAAGTAGCGGACGTCGGGTGCATCGTGGTCGCCACCATGTCCCATGTCACACAGTCGCCGTCGGTGGCGACCGAGGTGGCCGGCCGACTCGGTTCGCGGAACGCGACCGCATTCGATCTCTCGGCCGCGTGCGCGGGTTTCTGCCATGCCCTCGCGGTGGCCAGCGACATGGTGGTCGCCGGCAGCGCAAGATACGTTCTGGTAATCGGCACCGAACGGATGTCGGACATC
>NZ_CAUVXI010000324.1:0-2968 GCF_963555845.1 Protofrankia sp. Cas8
CCATCGGGCCACACCCATAACACACGAAGACAATTTCCTACGGACATCCCATCAAGATCATGGACGGTAGGAGTCGTCAACACTGTTGACTACGGAATGGACTAGGGAAGGGTGCCCTGGCAGACGCGATCCGGTCAGGGGAACGCGAGAGAGCTGTCCTGGCCGGCCAGCTTGTCGATCTCCTCACGGGAAGCGATCGCCCGCGGACCGATCCCCTCGATACTCAGGGCGGCTGCCGCCGCCGCGAACCGGACCGCCTCGCTGACCGTGCTCCCGCCGTCCAACGCGATGAACAACGCGCTGGCGAACACGTCACCGGCCCCGGTGTCGTCGACGAGCTGGGACGTCTCGATGGCGGGGAACTCCTGCGTGCCGGTCGCCAGCAGCACCTCACATCCGCCGGCACCCCTGGTGACCACGACGATGCCGCCGGCCCGCCGCACCGCCTGCGCCACGCCTTTCAGGTACGGCGCCTCATAGTCCGCGAACACCACCACATCGAGCCTGGCCGCGGTCGGGCCGTCGATCTCCAAGGGCTGATGGTGGACGAGACCATGTTCGTCCCAGGAACGGATCAGCCCCTGCGGGGTCAGGCCGAGAAGGCCCCGCGCTTGTGCCCGGACGGCCTCCTCGATGACGATTTCCCGCGCGACGGGAGCCAGGTGCAGTACCCGAGTTTCGGGAATCCGGTCAAGGCCGGACACCGAGCCTGCGGATTTTTCCAGCCACTGGGTCCGGCGGCCGTCCATGCTTTCGTTGCGGAACCGCGTCGTGTCCGCCGACGGCTGGATGTAGAGGAACGCCTCGGTGGCAAACGGCATCCACACCGGTACCAGTTCCGGAGCACAACCGCGCCCGAGTCCCGCAACGCACAAGCCGAGGCGCGCCGCCTGGATGATGGCGTAGACCACACTTCCACCGACCGCGAGCGACGAATCGGGCCGGACGTCGAGGGTCGGGTTCCCCACTGCCAGGTAATCAACAGGTGGACCACTGACCAACGCCTCGGCGCTCCTGATCGTCATGGCCGCAACATTACTCGCGGGACTCTGCGCTCCCAGCTGCCCAGGTAGGCTCCTGCGCCGCTGCGTGCCCATCCGTCAAGCACAGAAGGCGAGCACAGAAGGCGAGCACGGGGGATGCGGCTGAAACTGAAAGGATCAGGGGCGGCCGTTTCGCGGCCCGCAATCCCGCGCCGGCACCGGCGCCGGTGCCGTACCCGTGGGCACCAGCGCGACGGTCGCCAGCGCTCGGGCAATTTCCGCGTAGCCGACCGTGCCGATCAGCCGTGGCCTGCCGACACCGCCGTCCAGCACAGTGCCGTCACCTACACCGTCGTCCAGCACCAGGGCGCACCCGGCGGCCGGACGCTCGGCCAGCCGCGGGAGCAGATCGCTCAGAAGCTCGTTCGGTGTGGTCGTGGGCACCGCGGCCATCGGGACGCTGACCTTCGTCACCCGGGTCAAGCCGCGGTCGTCGAGCGGCACCGCGGCAAGATCGCGCAGGTGTGCGACGCCGGCGAGGCCGCCGTCGAAATCGACCACGGCGAACACCACCTGCCCGGACGCGGGTACCACCTGGTCGGCCATGTCCTCGACGACCGCGGACACCGTCCGCCAACCGGGCACCACCTCGGGTGCGGGCCCCATCACATCCCCGACGCGGACGCCCGCGAGCGCCCTGTTCGTCCGCAGCCGGGACTGTTCCACCCGGCCCGAGCCGAGCGCGAGCCACCCGAGCAAGGCGACCCACAGGCCCATTGCGCCTGCCAGGAAGATCAACGCTGCACCTGAGGCGATCAGGATCCAACCAGTGATCACTCCGGCCCTGGCGGCTGCCGCGTCCGCGCGTTCACGGCTGCCGGTCCGCCGGTACACCAGCGCCGCGAGCAGGCGCCCACCTCCGGTGCGCGGGGCGGGCAGCAGCTCCGACAGGGTGATCAGAAGCGCGAGGCCACCGACCCAGAGCCCGACGCTGCCGGCCAGCGCCAGGCTGCCGCCCGGGGCGAGCCATCCCAGGGTGACCAGGCCCGCGCCACCGAGCCCGCTGACGGCCAACCCGACACAGGCGATGCGGGCTCCCGTCCGAGGTTCGTTGATGCCGGCGGTGGCGGCGCGCAGCCGACTACCGAAGGCGCCGACCGTGATCCCGTCCACCTGGACGCCGGCCCGGCGAGCGACGGCGGCCCGGGCGAGGTCGGCGGCCAGCAACAGGCCGAGGAGGAGCGCTGCTCCGGCAAGGCCGGCCGACAGGTACGCGACCGACGGCCGGTCCGGCACCGCGGCGGGAAGTGTGAAGGCGCCCAGCAGGATGGTCAGGAAGCCAATGGTCACAGCCACCCCGGGGCGCACCGAGACCGGAGTGCGTACCGTTCCCATCGGCGCATGATCGGCGGTCATGACCGTTCGATCCCCTTTCCGTCGCGGCCGCAAGCTGTGACAAAGATTGCGTTATGAAACTCGTCTCAAGGTTGCCCGATATCCGGCCCGCCCACACCATCCCGGACCCGGGAAATTGATAAGAAGTCTCCTTACCGACCTTCAGGAATCCACTGACCGGCAGGTATCCAGGGCGCCAAAGGGCCGGCGCACCTTCGCGCGGCTGGCGCAGGCCGGGAATGCCACAGCCCTCGACGCCGGCCCCGGAACCGGTCGCCACACCGGTCGCGACACCGCCGCGACACGGCCGCGCTGCTCGACTGGCTGCCCGGGCCCGTCGTCGACTACGCACGGCTGACCGTCCGCCTGACATCGAGCCGACATCCAGCCGCCGGAAATGATTTTTCGAGCTTTGTGCGATCAACAAGGCCACTTTCAGCGTACAAACCTCGAAAAATCATCAACAGGCGACCCGGCGACCCGGTCCCGCCCCACAGCCCGCAGGTAGATCACGGCCATGAAAGCTGTCGGTGAGTGGCGAGACGATGACGTTACGCGCTACACTCGGGCGCCCCGTCACAATTGCCCGA
>NZ_CAUVXI010000324.1:3311-3720 GCF_963555845.1 Protofrankia sp. Cas8
CCCCACCCCGATGAACCGCCCCACCGACTGGGGTGTCCTCAACCTCGACGACGACCCCACCCCCGGCGACCCCTTCGCCATCCGCGAACTCGCCCGCCGCTTCCTCGAATTCGCCGCCGACGTCGAACACGCCCACAGACAGATCACCACCGCCACCGGCGACGGAACCGTCCACACCTGGCTCGGCACCGCCGCCGACACCTTCCGCAACGAACTCGACGAACTCCCCACCCAGCTCACCCAACTCGAAACCTCCTACCGGATGGCCGGCCAAGCACTCAACACCTACGAACCCATCCTGACCACCGCCCAAACCCAAGCCGACCAAGCCCTCACCCGTGGCCGCGACGCCCGCACCCGCCGCGACCACGCCCAAGCCCTCCTCGACCCCGCCCAAACCACCCTCACC
>NZ_CAUVXI010000324.1:3860-4478 GCF_963555845.1 Protofrankia sp. Cas8
CCCAGCCGCTCCCCCACCAGACCCCGCCCAGATCACCCAAGCAATCCGCAACCACACCACCGCCCAAACCCACCTCAACCAGACACAGACAGCCCTCCACACCGCCCACGACGACCTCGACGCCGCCCGCCACCTCGCCCTCACCGCCAGAACACTCCGCGACCACGCCGCAACCACCTGCACCCACGCCATCACCAACGCCTCCCACGCCGGCATCCGCAACACACCCTGGTGGACCTGGAAAAAAATCAAAGAAACCGCCAGCGCCGCCTGGCACACCACCGTCCAACTCGCAAAAATCACCGTCGCCGTCCTCGGCATCATCGCCATGATCATCGGCGGGCCGATCGCCTGGATCGTCTTCGCCGCCGCCCTCATCATCCTCACCGACACCCTGACCAAATACGCCCAAGGCGACGCCTCCAGCTGGGACGTCGGCCTCGCCCTCCTCGACTGCATCCCCGCCACCAAAGGCCTCACCACCACCACCGGCCTCGCCCGCGGACTACGCGGCACCAGCCAAGCCATCCGCGACGGCCGCGCCCTCACCACCGCCCGCACCCACCTGGGCACCATCACCACAAACCTGCGCGGAGCCCGCGCCTACACCACCACCCT
>NZ_CAUVXI010000325.1:0-3955 GCF_963555845.1 Protofrankia sp. Cas8
AGCGTGCCCGCGTACTCCCGACCGCCCTGCGCCGCGTGGTCCCCCCCGTCCCGGCCGTCACGCTGCGCGGGCACCGGCCAGGACGCGTCGGTGATGTTGCCCGCCGCGTCGTAGGCGTACCGCTCGGACCAGTCCGAGCCGTGGACCGCGGTGACCCGCCGCGCGGGGTCGAGATCGAACCGGCGCAGGCCGGCGAGCATGTCATCGATCTCGCTGACATACCCATCCCGGCTGTAGGAGTAGTCCCGGCGCTGGAGCACCCGCGCCTGCCCCGCGGTCCCCGGCCGGCCCGCGGTCACGGTCTGCGACAGCAGTCGGTGGTTGGCATCCCACACCTGCGCCAGCACCACCCCGGTATCGAGGCTGCGCGCCACCTCCCGGCCGGCCTCGTCGTGGGCGAACCGCACCGTCCGACCGGCGGTCGCCAGCGACAGCGGCAGATCGTTCGGGTCATACTCCCAGACGCTGTCCGCTCCGGACGGCGTCACCCGCCGCACCCGCCGGCCCAGCCCGTCGAATGTCGAGGAGACCGTCCGACCGTTACAGGTCTCGGCCAGTACCCGGCCGAGAGGATCCCGCTCGAACACACAGTCCGCATCGGAGTTGGTAGCGCGCACAACCCGGCCGACGGCGTCGTAGGCAAACGTCGTCACCGCATTGTCGTCCCGTTTCTCAATAACGTTGCCAAGCAGGTCGCGGGTGAAATGCACGCTCTCCCCCGCACCGTTGGTCCGGGCAACGAGCTGCCCGCCGGCATCATTCACATAAGCCAGGACGCGGCCGTTGAAATCGGTCTCCCGGATGAGATTGCCGGCCGGGTCGTAGTCGTAGCGCCACACCAGGCCGGCCGGGTTGGTGACGGCGACCAGCCGCAGCTCGGTGTCATAGGCGAAGGCCAGCCGCGCCCCGTCCGGGCCGGTCCGCGCCGCCGGCAGATCGAAATGCGTCACCTCGGTGCGGGTCACCAAACCGGCCGCGTCAAGGTGCTCGATCAGGTTGCCTTCCCCGTCGTAGGTCCACCGCTCGGTGGCACCGTCGGGCAGGGTCCGGGATACGGGTTTGCCCTCCACCGTCCACCCGAACCGGGTCGTCCCGCCCACCGGGTCGGTCACCGCGACCACCCGACCGAACCCGTCCCGCTCATACACGGTGACCGCGCCGAGGGGATCGGTCACCGCGACGGGCAGGCCGGCAGCGTCGCTCGCCACCCGCCGAATCTGGCCGAGCGCGTCGGTGACCATTGTCAGCCCGCCCCGGTCGTCATAGGCGAACCCGGTCCGCGCCCCGACCGGATCAACCACCGCGGTCAGGTTCCCCCGCTCATCATAGGTGCGTTCCCAGCGGGCACCGTCCAGTTCGATGATCGTCACCGGCAGCCGCAGCGCATTCCATGCCGCTGTCACCCGGCTGCCGTCCGGCCGGACAATCTCGGTCAGGTTACCCTCGGCGTCGTAGCGGTACCGGACGGTGCGGCCCAGCGGGTCGGTTTCGGCGAGTTTGCGGTCATACCGATCCCAGTCGTAGACGGTGGCATGCCCGAGCGAGTCAACCTGTCGCCGCAGCTGCATCACGTCGTTGAAATGATATTCCGTGGCATAACCGAGCGAGTTGGTCTCCACCGTGACACCGCGCTCGGTGTCGTAGACGATCGTCCCGTCCAGGCAGCCCGCCGAACCCACGGTCCGCACCACCCGACCGGCCCCGTCGTAGCGGTAGGCATAGCCGGTGCCGTTGCGATCCGTCCAGCTGATCATCCGCCCGGCGGCGTCATAGGCAAACCGCAACGGCCGACCCGAGGAGTTCACCACCTCGATCAGCCGGCCACTCCCGTCGTAGCCATAGCGGATGACCGCGATGTCGGGTTCGCCCGCCCGCCCCCGCAACCGGATCGCAGTAATCAGACCCTGCTGGGTGTCCACCACCAGCCGGTACCCACCCGAATGGCTGATCTCAGCGAGCGTCCCGTCGGCGGCGTCATAGCCCAACTCGATGCGATTCCCATGACGATCAGTGATCGCCGCCAGCGGCAGGGACACGTGCCGGGCGTTGCCGGCCGGCACCGCGAAGTGCAACGTGTGCCCGGCCTGCGGATCGGTGACCGTATAGACACCGGCGGCGTCGCAGGTCAACGCCAGCCGTGGGCCCTCCGCCGGCCACACCGTCGCACCCGGCGCCGGATGCGGATAGGCGAGCAGCACCCCATCCGGCGCGGCGTAGCACACACCCGCCTCGTCGATCTCCAGGCGGAGGTCCAATGTCGAACTCCACGACCGGCCGAACCAGCGCCCCGCCCGATACGACGACAGATGGGTCCGCTGCAACGCCCACGCCAGCAGGCCGGGCAGCTCCACGTCGACCTGCGTGAGAATCATCTGCCCGCTCGCCATGTCCACCGGGTCGACCTTCAACACCCGAGACGCGGTGGTCTTGGTGAACTGATAGCCGGCCTGGAGCGTCTCCCGGACCCGGCCGGCCGCCCCCAGACCGTAGGCGGTCGCCGTGCGTACCTGACGCAGCGCCGCACCACCCACGGACCGCAACCCGGCACCGACCAGCCGCAGCCCCTCCCCGCGGCCCACCCCCCGACCCAATGCCACCGCGGTCCGCCCCAACCGGGCCACGCTGACGACACCGCGCCCACCCGGAATCAGACCCAACGAGTCCAGCGCGAGTTGCCCTAACGACGCCTTACCCTGCGCGTACTTCGCCAACGTGTCCGCGAACACCGCCGCACCCGCGACCAGCGCGATCGCCACCAACGCCAACCCGATCGGCCCGGAGACGAACAACGCGACAACCCCCGCGACCATGGCGACATCCCGGCAGAGGTCGACAAAACTGTCCCAGGACCGAAACGGCGCCGACACCGCATTCCACGCCTTCGCATACCACGGCTTATTCTTGATCCCACTGCCGGCAAGCGCGTCCTCAATCCCGCGGGCACAGACGTGTGCCGCCTGCCCCCGCAGCTCCGCCGCGTCCCGAGCCAACCGGGCGGCCCGCGCCCGATCCGCACTGGCCACCTGCCCCCGGGCGGCCGCCGCCCGGACCTGCCCGGCCACCGCCGCCGCATCCCACATCGCCGTTGCGGAGCTGATCGAACCCTCGCTGAGTTCCGCCCGCGGCCACAGCAGCCACTCCCGATCCGCCGGCAGCAACGCCCGAACCTCACCCAGCGCCGCCTGATAGCGACCCTCAGCGTCCAGACCATCGCGTAGCGCGCCGCCAGCCTGGGCCTTCGCGTCGGCTAGACCGGTCGCAAAGGTAAACAGCGCATCCCCACAGCCCCGGTAGGCACGGGCCAGCCGAGCCAGCCCGTCGGGTAACTCCACCAACGCCTCGGTGTAAGCCGGCGCGTAGTCACCGGCCATCGCCAGCTCGCCACCGCCGCTCGCGATAGCACGCAGGCGAGTGGTGTTGTGTTCGGCGACCTCAGCCTGGGTTCGCAACCGGACGGCCATGCCCCGCACCGCATCCGGGTCACCCGGAGTTGGATCACCCTCCAACCCCAGGACATCCCAGTCACCCACCGCGGTTCTCCCTGTTCGCCCAGGCTTCGTCCGCCGAACGCCTACTCGGCCGCCCGCCGACTGGCAGGACCATCTGCACTGAGAACGTATCGGGCAGGCCGTACCATTTCCACCGGTATCCGTCTTCCACTGGCATCGGTTTCCACTGGCATCGGTTTCCGCTGGCGCCGGTCGACGAGATCGGCGCGAGTTTGTCGTCCGGTACGCCTATCCGGCCGAAAACCGTACCTAACGACAAACAAACGCCGATCACCATCTCCGGGGACGGCCGGGGACAGCCGATCAGGGGTGTGTGACGGCGGAAAGGAAAGGACTCGGGGTGCCGTGCCAGAAGATGGCGAGCTCGTCGCGGGCCCGGGTCGCGGCCACGAAGAGCAGGGAGCGGTCGCGCGTCCGTTCCCGCTGGTAGCGCTTGGGGTCGATGT
>NZ_CAUVXI010000326.1:0-3939 GCF_963555845.1 Protofrankia sp. Cas8
TCAGGGTGGTCGGGGCCCAGCCAATCGTGTGAGGTCGTGTCAAGACGTTGAAAGTAGTCGGCGGCGGCTGCGACTAGGCCAGCCTCTCCGAGGCTGGTGCCGGCTCGATAAAAGAACCGGGTGCCCATCGGGATGCCGCAGGGCGTCGGGGACGGTGTTGTTGACCACGTTGGTGTTGGCGCGTAGCGCCTGGGCGAGGTTGATGTCGCGTTCGACCTCCGGCCAGGCGGCCAGTAGCGCGTCGCCAGCGGCCCGGGCCAAGGCGTGCTGCCGGTCGGGCGGCAGCGACTCGCGAACCGCACGTTGGATGAGTGGGTGGACCCGGACGGTCTGATGTGGGTCGGTGGGGGTGTGCTCAAGGAGGCTGAGTCGGTGCATGGCGCGCAGCGCGTCGCGGGCAGCCGCCGCGTCGACGGGACGGGCGTAGTTTTCATCGGACTGTTTCGGCTGATTGCCAGAGGTGCGGTGGCGCGTGAGATAGGCCAGCGCGGGTGGGCTGGTGAGCACGGCTTCGGGAATGCCGTGGGGGTCTAGGACGGCAGCGAGCTGGAGCATGGGGTGGGCCAGGCCGACAGGGCGGAGGCGGTCAGCGAGCTCGATGGACAGGGACCAGGCAGCAGCCACAACCGCCGGCTGGCCGTCGGGCAGGCTGTCGGGGGACAGATCGGCTAGGGTCCGGCGGCGGTCGGCCAGTCGGGCCCGATAAGCCGCGCAGTTCAGGTCCAGATCGGCGAGGTAGGCGGATGCCTGGGCGAGGGCGAGCGGTAGATGCCCCAGGTCCGCGGCCAGGGCAGCGATCTGCGCAGGATCGTCGTGGCGGTGATGGTAGGCGAGTTTCTCGGTGAGGAACGCAGCGGCCTCGTCAGCGGTGAACAGACCGACGTCGACTCGCCGGCGACCCGCAGCAGTCAGCGCTGCGTCTCTGCGCCGCGTGGTTACCAAAACGCGGCCATTTGAATGGATCGGGGGCCACAGGTTGCGTAGATCATCAGACTCGTACAGGTCATCCAACACGATCAGCCACCGCTTGTCGGTGGTCGCCAGCCAAGCCAACAAAATCTCGGCGGCGTCCGGGTCGGTAGGGTCGGCGCCGGCCACCACACCGGCGGCGTTCGTGTAGGCAGCCTGGATCGTATCGCGGCTGTTCGCGGTAACCCACATCAATAGATCAACGTCGCCAGCGTTCCAGGTACGGTGGGCATAGTGCGCCGCGATCTGGGTTTTACCTACCCCGCCCATGCCAGAAAGGAGCATCCATGGCGCCGTCCTTCCATTCCCAGCCATGTCGTCGAGCGTGTCGAGCGCTGTCCGGTACTGGAAACAGTCCGCCTCCTGGGGGATCACGCCAATCTGACATGGCCATGTCACCAGGTTTCGCGATGCAACACTGACGGAGGTCTCGCCGCCAACTTCGGGCAGGCGGTGCAGGCGCACTACAACAAATCTTTCTTTCTGGATTACAGTCGGTGAATTTACACCCAATGCCCGACAATTTTCCACTGCGGTTGGGATACCGCTTCCCTCCCCCTCCACGTACTTGGTCCAGGCTAGGAGGCGGGCAAGTTGGAAATTACGCTTGATTGACTCGCCTTCTAGTTGCTCCAAGTCTATGGGGACATTAGATGCCAGTTCGCGTCCGCACCAGGTTCCGGGGCTAGTTATTTCCAAGCGGTCGGAAAAAAGTCGCACGTGTACGCAGGCGTCATCGCGAGTGTAGTCGCGATGGACAATAGCATTGGCGACAATTTCACGCACCGCAACCAGCGGAAATAGGTAAAAGTCCTCGGCCTGGGCTGAGTTCGGCGAAGGGCGCTCTCCGTATTGCGTGTGTTGCTTCACGAATTCCACTGCAAGGCGGATCTGCGAGCGCGCAGCCCCTTCTAGGGTCACGCTTTCTCGGCTGGCAGACCGGCTGGTTCCGAAGTATCTGACGCATTTTACTGCAAAACTCGCCTCCCCCGGAGAGGGATGTCTAGAGAAGAGTAAGGCGCCTGTACGAGTGAGGCAGCCCTGCATCCACAGCCCTGCACTTTCCAAGAACTGTCGCGGTGACAAGGATGCCGGGTAAACGGTCAGCACCTCGCTGCGTAATTCGTCACGGAAAGCTTTGAGCGCTTCGAAGTCGAACTCGACGAGGCCCGAGGGCTCGTCCAGGAACTGGCCGCCTGGCCGGGCCGCACCTGCCGTCTGGGAGGAATCAGGACGCGGATGCCTCGGGGGAAAGCATGAATGAAGTGCGGTCAAGAGGTCAGCGAGTGCCTTCGCCTCGTTGTCACAGTACCGAGCCACGACGGTATTGACCGCCAGTTGGTCAACATAGGCATCTGTGTCCATCTGCACAACAAAAACCCGAGGCGGTCCGCTCACCCTGGCAGCGTTGACAATTTGATGCGTCCAAGCGCTTCCTACAGCCTTGCTGGTGGCGCACAGTACGACCGGGGTATTGCGCTTAAGCGCACGAGTGGCTTCGCCGACGATCGATTTACCGACTTCCACGGTCCCATTGTGAATCACCGCATATCCAGCCGAACGAAGCGGCTCGGCGATGATTTCAGCTAGGTGCACCTCATCGTCGGCTGCCGCAACATAGACTTCTTGGCTGTCCATCTATCTACCGCCGCAGGGCCCTGTCCAGGGCGGCAATGCCAGCGTCCCAGTCGGCTACTAGATCCGCGTACTTGATGTCGGCGAGGATCGATGGCGGCTCGCCTCCAGTGAGTCGCGCAGGAACCAGGCGGACCGACGCCCCGTTCAGCTGCCGAGCAAGGGTGGACATCCACTCTTGGCTGATCCACGGTGCAAGAACGCCCGCATCCGAGTAGCACAGTACGACGTGCGTGGCAGAACTCAGACCTTCGTTGATCTTACCTACGATCGAATCTGCAAGGTCGATCCTCCACACATCCAACCAAACTTCGTGGCTGCGGTCACGGAGGTCGACCGCAAGTTTTTCGGCGGCTTCGTGATCCTGGCCCCGGTGGCTGATGAAAACGCCTGGCAATGAAGATCCTCTCGTAGCGGCCGCTCCCGAACGGCATCCGATGGAATATACTTCTATAGGGTCCGAGAGAGAGCTATTTTGCGGACAAAGAACCCCTGGTTCCACAAGTTTACCCACCGGCAGCGTCCCACCGGCGCGCTGGTACAAGTTCTCCTTTTTGTCCTAGTTTGATGATGCGACGGCGAAAGATTACAGAAAGTAGTCGTGTTTGCTTGCGGGTCGGGAAGCTCGGGCTGTCCTGGGGCATCCGTGCTCGTCGGACGGGGCCGTCCGCGACGTGGTCTCAGTCTTGATGGGCGCCGGTCGTAGCGGTGATCGGGTCGGTTAGCCTGCCCGGTCGACGGTGGCACCATAATGATCATGATGGCGCTGGTAAGTCAAGGATCGACACCGGTCCGTTGGCAGGAAAGCCTGCTCGCTGCTCACTGAACAGGTTGGGCCATCAACGGGCCACAAAGCGGGGGCGGCGGGAGGACAACCAGGGCCACTCCGGACTTACGTCTGCTGTGATAGGCGAGGTTGCGTCGGCTGTACATCAACTTCCCAAGCTTGCAACGGTGCTTCCGCACGCTTACTCCGGCCGGCGCAAGGCGCACACCTGGTCTGAGGCTTGGTCTCGTTCACCGTCGTTCAGCGAGGGTCGCGGCAGTGCCGGCGAGCCTAGTCACGCCAGCGCGCCGGACGGTTGGGGACGACGGTGGACGCGCCACCGTGGCGCTGAAAAGCGGAAGGCTCAGCCGACATTGCGGAACGACCGGCATCGAAGGACTGCAGTGCAACCACCGTCAGGGTAGTACCAGATCCAGCAGCGCGTCGGCTGTTCGTCTCGCTCCCTGCCCGTCGCTGAACCACTGCCAGCCGGCGCCGCCCTGTCGACGGGCACTCTCTAGCAAGATCGGCCATCTCTCGGGCGCGGGCCAAGTCTCCGCGACCTGCGC
>NZ_CAUVXI010000327.1:0-3740 GCF_963555845.1 Protofrankia sp. Cas8
CGCCGGCCGGCGCGACGGAGAGTGAATTCGGATGGCGAACGATGAGCCGGGCCTACATACCGTCCTCCTGAAGTTCTTGGAGGTACTCGAACTCACCGTTCGTACTGACCTCGATGGCCAAGATGCAACAACCAACACACAGATCATAAACAGCAAAATTCAATCTCTGGTGCAAAACATCCAAAGTCCTGAAGGTCTCATCATGCAAAAGGAGGTCGCAATGGGTGACAATTATACGGTAGGGCAGGCTGGAGCGGTCGGACCAAACGCCCATGGCCACGACAACACCTTTTCTCAAGCGTGGACACAGGGATCGAAAGAAATTGATCTCCCTTCGCTGAAGAGAGAACTTTCGGCGCTCAGGTCCGAGATGAAGGCGCGAGCCACGGAACCGGAGCACGATGTCGCTGTCGCGGAAATCGCCCAGGCAGAGGTAGCCGCATCCAAGGGCGACGGTCAGACAGTGATGACTCACCTGGCGCACGCAGGTAAATGGGCACTCGGAATAGCCTCGGCAATTGGTGCGGCACTTGCGGCGAGCGCTATTGGTTCGGCAATTGGGTCGTAATGCTGACGGTGGCCTCTTAGGAAGGTCGCCTATCGCATCAAACTCGGCATTCGGCCGCGCTCGCTGCCATGTACCTAGCCGTTCTCGGTCTCGCCGAGGCCCGGCATTGGAGGCCTTGAATCTGGCGCCAGGTTTGCGTCGTCGTGGGTACGGCGGGTTGAGATGCCGTGGCGCGGCCATCACCAACTCGGCCCGGCTACCGGCATCCCAGAAACTGTTGGGTAGGCCGCGCGTCGAGGTGCCCGCCGGAAGCGGGTCCTTTTACGCGCGGCCTACCCAACCAAACGGGTCCTGGCGCTGGTCAAGGCGTTCCTGAAGGCCGGGGTCCTCACGGAACTTGGCGAAAACAGGGAGACGCACACCGGCACGCCGCAAGGCGGGTTATGTTCAGCTGAACATAACCCGCCTAATGCGCAGCGTCGGCCTGTCGGCCCTGGTGAGGGCTTGGTCGGGGGTGGAGCGCTGCACATAAGGCGCCGAGGATTCTGATCAGCGGTTCGGTATGGTGCCGGGCCTGCATGATCGGAGGTCGGTCGTAATGGTTGGTTTATCCGTTTTGGTGTCGAGTTTGGACGCGGAGTTAAAGCGTCTTGGCTACAAGGACTCGACGATGGTCTGGTACCGGGGCTGCTGGCGCCGCCTGGAGAGGTATTTCGGCTCTCCGCAGTTGGCCAGAGGTCGTAGTCGTCTGATTACGTGGCGGTCGCGTATGCGGTTACGGTCGGTCGCCACGGCGGGCGGGCGGCGCGGGAGGCGGTGTACCGGGCCCGGAGTTGCTGGTTGGCGACGTTGGTCATCCCGAACGCCACCCGGTAGATCAGCTTCGTGAGGCGGTTGACGCCCTCGGCGGCCGCGTTGGAGATCCCGTGCTAGACCGCGTTCGTGATCTCCTCGAGCCAGTTGTCGATGGTCTCGGTCGCGGTGACGAGCTCGGGGATGCCGGTACCGAAGGTCGCGACGTGGTCGAAGAACCGGAACAGCGCGTGCGCGATCTCGGTGCGGGTGATTGGCCGGCCGGTCCGTGACGGGGAGAGCGCGAGCACCCTGAGCAGCAGGTTCGTCGCGGTCCAGGACACGCGCAGGTCGTGGACGGCGTCGCCGTCGATCATGACGAGTTCGCCGAGTTCGCCGAGTCCGTCGAGGATTTTCCGTCGGCCGCGGTCCGAGAGCCGGCCGGGCCCGTAGCGCAGCGCGTTCGTGAGCTGGTACTCGATGTCGGTGGCGCGGCCGCGCCGGCCGTGGAGCTGGTGGCTGATGCGTCGTCGCACGTCATCGCACATCGTGCCCATGTGCCGGGCGACGTGAAAATGATCAGCTGCGACGATCGCGTGCGGGAGCGCCTCGCGGGCGACGGCCCGGTAGGAGGTCGACATGTCGATCGTGACCGCCCAGATCCCGTCGCGCCAGGCCGCCGGCTGGGCACGGATCCAGGCGATCACGGGGGCCTTCGTTCGGGTCTCGACCACGCCGAGCAGGCCGTGCCCGCCCGCGGAGTCGGTCACCATGGTCTGCCAGCGGTCGGCCTCGGGTTCCCACCCGCCCTCGTCGCCGCGGCGGTAGCGCGGCTTCCCGCGGCGCTGGTCGTCGAGCCCGAGAACGCCCGTCGCGGGCAGCGGGCCGAACACCGACCGCAACCGGCGCCGGTTCTCCTGCTCGTCCTGCGGCTCGGTCCCGGGCTCGTCCGCCAACGGCGACGCACCGGCCGCACCGGTGCGTGACCAGCACCGGCACCTCGTCAGCCTCCTCGCGCGCGGCCGGGCCGACGGCCGGCTCGTCGGCGAGGACCGGGACGAGCAGCTCACTGGCCACCTCCTGCTCACTGACCGTGATGCCCGCCCGTTCGGTGAGTCCGACGAACGCGCCGTGCGCCGTGTGCCAGGCCACCCGCGCCCACCGAGCGGCCACGTCGACGGACAGCACGCCGTCACCGACCAGATGCCCGAGCGTGTCGAGCGCGGACAGCGTCACCCGCCCGCCCGGCGCGGTGAACCCCGCCGGGCGGGCGAACGACCCCCGCTCACAGGCCTCGCTCCCGCAGGCCAGGACCCGTTTGTCGAGTGTCACCCGCAGCGGCACCATCACGAAGTGCCGCGCCGTGTGGCCGACCCGCTCCTTCACGCGCACCGCCACGGCCCCGCAGCCAGGACAGCGACACTCCGTCTCCGGCGCCGTCACCACATGCAGTACCGCCGAACCATCCGCCTCGAACTCCAACACCTCGGCCACGAACCCCGGCAACCCCAGCACCGCCGCCACCGCACGACCAGCCGTAGCCTCGAACAACGACGCACCCGTTCTTCTGGCGATCACGGACCTTAGACAAGTCGTGATCTTCCCGGATGGGCGGGTACGTCCTTTTCACGACCCCAGACCTGTCACGCTCCGCCACAACAACAGGTCACGGATGGTCAGCTATCAAACACGATCTCTGGGCAAGTACGGAGAGCCGATAACCGTCGTCGAACACCTTGGTGTTCGCTCGCCCGCACCGAGTGGACACCAAGGTGTTCGGCTTCCTGGCACATCTCCAGGGTGAACCCGTAAAGCCGGGAGAAATCCCTGCCTTGGCCGGGTGGATTGCGCAGGTCGAAGTAGATGCCGACGTTCACCGCTCACGTCCCGTCGTGCGCCTGGCGGCTGACCGGTGCGGCCGTGAGGAGTGGCCAGAGCATGCTCTGTCCCTGCGCGACGACATGGCGGCCGAGGACGGTGCTCCAGTAGCGTTCCGAGCCGTACTCGTCGCGCCAGGACCACAGCCGGCGGGTGAAGTACTGAAGCGGGAACTCCATCGTCAGCCCGATCGCGCCGTGGATCTGATGGGCCCGGGCCGCGACCTCGCCGGCTGCCCGGCCCGCGATCAGTTTCGCTGCCGCCACCGCCATGATCGCCTCGCGGGACGGCGGGTCACCGACCGCCACACCGCCGCCACCCCCCAGAGACGCGCGATCCCGTACATGCACACCACCCGTCTCGCCCACGGCACCCGCCACACCTGCGTGGCCGGCCTCGGCCGCGACGAGCGCCTCGGTCGCCGTCTGGGCTGCGTGGCCGGCCAGCGCCGACTCCTCGGCGAGGAGAGCCAGATGCCGGCCGACCGCCTGAAACCGCCGGATGGGCTGGCCGAACTGCGTCCGCTGAGCGGCAAACGCCGTGGTCGCCACAACGATGTGCC
>NZ_CAUVXI010000328.1:0-3712 GCF_963555845.1 Protofrankia sp. Cas8
GGATATCAGCACAGATGGGAACATGAAACCGGTAACAAGCAGCTCAAGACCTACCTGCGCGGCCCAGGGAAGGTCCTGCGCTCCAAGCATCCCGACACCGTCTACCAGGAGGTCTGGGGCTACCGGCTCACCCACCACGCGATCAGCGCCCTGACCTGCCGGGCCGCGACCGCCGCCGGGATCGACCCCGACCGGGTCACGTTCCTACGCACCGTGAGGATCATCCGCGACCGGGTCGTCACCGACCCGGTTTTTCCCCCCTGACCGGCATCACCGCGTGCTGCGGCTGCTCGCCGCGGACATCACCCGGCCAGACAGGCTCAACACCCGCCGCGAACGTTCCTTCCCCCGTGTCGTCCGTCGAGCCCGGCACAACCAGTTCCCCGTCAAGAAGCCCGGCCAGCGCGGCACCCGCCACGACGCCCCGCCCACGATCAGGCTCGCCAACCCGCTGAACCCCCAGATTGCAGCTTGATCGACTTAGCGTCAGTGGCATTGGGGCTTTACCTGACCGACGCCGTCCCCCCGGACGTCGAGGCGGTCGTTCGCGTGCCGCATGAGGTGCTCCTCGAGGCCGCCGCCGCGCTGCGCGCCGAGGCCGCGCAGTGATGACCCCGGAGGCCGCGGCATGCTTCGACCGGTTCCGGTCCACCGCGTTCCGTCTGTAGACCCTCCAGACCTACCGGGTCGCCAGCGAACGTGAGGAGATCGACGCCTGGCGCGCCAGGCGCCCCCGACCTGAGTGCTCGGTCCGGACCTCCCCATGGCTGGCACGGATCGCGACCGACACGATCGCCGGCAAACGCTGGAGCCGTGTCCACCTCGTCGATCTACCGGCCAGCGGGCCGTGCCCGAGATCCTGTTCGAGACGACTGTTGGGCGTTGCGTAAGTGCCGTCTTCGTAGCCTTCTTCTGAGAAGTGGTCACCTCAGCGTGTACGTGACGTTACGCTCCTGATTGTACTGATAGTTGGATGCGGGGATGTGAGTCGGCATGGATTACGAACAGCGGATCTTCGTCCGTCTCAAGTTCGACGACCTTCTGATTGACTTGTTCGGCACCGCGTTTGAGCAGTTTTTTCATGACCTAATGAGCCTGCGGTACGCTGACTTTCTCCCGGTACGGACCGCTGGAAAATTGGGAGACCAGGGTGCGGACGGGCTCGCTCTGTGCTCGGGAAAAATGTACGTATGCTACGCGCCCGAGGTCTTTGACGAAGCGAAGGTCCGGAGGAAATTCCGCGCCGACCTGGCGAATGCAATGGTGAAAAGAACTGGTGAGTTCAGGACATTCGTCTTCGTGCACAACGACCGCCGGGGAATGCATCCCGTGCTTACGTCGGAACTGGTCAAGGCCAGCACAGCCAATCCTCTGCTCCGCTTCGAGCACATGGGAAGACGAGCGCTCCTGGCTGAGATCGGGAGGCTGGACAAAGCGAGCGCCGAGGACATCCTTGGGTGTCCAATCCCGGTCGATTCGCTGGTCTACGGGGTGGGGATGGAGGAGCTCGCCGAGTTGCTCGACGAGATCGCCGAGGGTTTCTCCGTGTTCTACCGTGGTGCTCGTCGCCTGTGGGATGAGCCAGAGGACATCCTCAATGACTTGCATTTCTACGTTCTCGGGAACATGCATCACCCGCCGAGGGTCCAGCGTAATGCGTGGGTGATTCTCGCTTATTTTTTCGAGCGCTGTCATATCTTCGAGGCGCCGCCCGCGGGGTGGGGTCTGGAGAGCGCGGGTACGGGCTTTCCGGGATGATCGCTCCTACAAGGGGGCTGCCACCCGACCGGTCTCTTCTCGCGGTTGGCGCTCAGATCACCTTGGAGCTTCAGGAGCCGACCACCGTCAGCCAAACGTGGTCTCGACTCCAGACGCGGCGACAGAAGGACAACAGCACGCCGGTCTCGTTCGGCTGGTTCGTCCTCGCGCTCGATATGCTTCACGCGCTCGGTGTCGTCGATCTTCGCGGCGACCTTCTCGTGCTGGGGAGGTCCGATGCTGCGGCGCCTGACCGCTGATGATCCGAGGTTCAAGTCCTTGCTGTTCACCCCAGGACTGAATCCTGTCGTATCAGACACGACTCCGGAATCCCAGCGCACCGATAGTCGCAACGGGGCAGGCAAGTCCAGCCTCGTGGAGCTCGTCCACTTCCTGCTCGGCGCGAGGGTGACCAACGGCGGGTCGCATGTGGCGGCGCATCGGGCGCTGCGGGGCATCACCTTCGAGCTCGTGCTCGATTGGACTGGAGCCCACGACGGTCTCCGTGTCCGGCGGCGGGCGTGGGTGGCCCGGTTCGGGTCGACGAGTGGAACCGGCTTGTTGAGGCCGAGCTGTTCGGACTGCCGCCCGATCACCCCGGAGTGAGCGGTCGGACTTTGATGTCCTTTCTTGCCCGCAGGGTGTCGTCCCACGGGTTCAACGAGGCCACCCTGAGTCACTCCAGGCAGCCCGAGTCGCAGGCGGCGACGAATCTCGCCTACCTGCTCGGTCTGGACTGGCGCCTCGCCGGCCGGTACGAGGAGGTCAAGGCGCGGGAGGAGACCCGTCGGCAGCTACGGAAGGCGGCCAATGATCCTCTCCTCGGCCGGGTCGTCGGCGCTGCGGCCGACCTGCGTGGACAAATCACCGTCGCCGAGGTCCAGCTTGCCAGACTCACCAACCAGGTTCGCAACTTCCAGGTGGTACCGGAATACGAGAACCTCAGGGGACGAGCGGACGCGCTCGGCGATCGGATACGTAACCTGTCGAACGCCGACGCGGCGGACCGTCGCAACCTCGAGGACCTGTCCCGAGCCGTGGCCGAAGCCGCCCGTCCCGAAGTCGGCGACATCGAGTCGATGTACGCCGAACTCGGTGTGATGCTCGGCGACCAGATCGGTCGTCGCTTCTCCGACGTGTACAGCTTTCACGAGTCCGTCGTTCGCAATCGGCGCCACTACCTCGAAGAGGAAGTCGACTCGACGCGGGCGCGACTCGAGGCGCGGCGGCGTGAGCGGGCGGAACTAGGCGAGGAACAGGCCCAGTTGCTGCGGCTTCTCAACGAGGGCGGCGCACTTGACGCGCTCACCGTGCTCCAGAACAGCCTGGGCCGAGAGCAAGCCCGGCTCGAGTCGCTACGGCACCGCTTCGAGGCGGCACAGGCACTCGAGGCCAGCAAAGCAGAAATACAGGCCATGAGAGCGCGGATACAGCAGGAGCTGCTGACCGATCTCGACGAGCGCGAGCGTCAGACCAGCGAAGCGACCCGGCTCTTCCTGAGTTACGCCCAGGCCCTGTATGGCGACGGCCGGGAGGCTTACCTCGCGTTCCGTCCCACCACGAACAGCCTCAAGATCGAGCCGCGTATCGACAGCGACGACAGCCGCGGTATCGGGAACATGGTCGTCTTCTGCTTCGACCTCACCGTCGCGGTGCTCGCACACCGCGCTGGGCGAGCACCGGACTTTCTCATTCACGACAGTCACCTCTTCGACGGCGTCGACGCCCGCCAAGTCGCCAACGCCTTGGCGCTCGCCGTTCAGGTCACCGAAATCGAAGGCATGCAGTACATCGTCACGATCAACTCCGACGACTTGGACAAGGCGATCAGGCAGGGGTTCGATCCGTCCAACTTCATTCGTGAGCCACGGCTCACCGACGCGTATGCCGACGGCGGCCTGTTCGGCTTCCGCTTCTGACCTCTCCCCTTACTGATCAGGCGCGACTCGCGGAC
>NZ_CAUVXI010000329.1:0-3684 GCF_963555845.1 Protofrankia sp. Cas8
GCTCGGGGTGAAATCCCCCAACCGCAGCGACTCCAACTTGATATTGAACGGGCTCGCGGTGCCGAGCCGGCTCGGGTCACCACCACTGGCGACCTTATAGTCGCGCACGTCGCGCAGCCCACACAACGCCACGGAAGCGGGAAACGCATGCGGACGATGACTATAGCCGTCCCGCAGCTGGCGCAGGACGCTGATCAGACTCGCACCGCGCAACGCGTCGATCTCATCGAAGAACAACACCAGCGGCCGCGGACAGACCCGCGCCCACGCGGTAAGCGCCGACGCGAACAGGCTCGCGTCGGGCACGTCCGGCCAAGGCGGCGGACGCAGGTCTAGTGGCAACGCAATGTCGGCGTGGTCTCGGATCCTCTGGAGGATGCCGCGCTGCGCGGCGCCGAGATCATCACCGAGGGCCTCGCCGACCTCACAGGAGAAGTGCAGCGCCGCGTACACGCCGCCGGCGGTCAGCTCCTCGGCCAGCGCCCGCAGCGTGGTCGTCTTCCCCGTCTGCCGCGGCGCATGCACCACGAAATAGCCCAGCTGGGCGACCAGATCGGGCGCCTCCGGCAGCCGCCCCAACGCCGGAATCATGTAGTGGTACGCGGCCAGACACGGCCCCGCCGTGTTGAACCTGCGTCCCATGAGCTAGAACCCTCCGCGACATCGGACGACGACCGTCCCCGCCACTCTACGGTGCACCGCGTGCCCCACCGTGTGCCCTGTGTGCCCCGCCGTGTGCCCCGCCAGGCGCTCCGGTCTGCATCCAACAGCGACTCGCGCCGGTGCTCCTCGTCGCCGGACACCCAGGGCTTGACAGGGGCGTATCCCGGACTAGATTGATGAGCGTTCATTCAACTATGGAGGGTGGATGGGCCGGCGACAGACCTTCGACTCCGATGATGTCCTCACGGCGGTGATGCACCTGTTCCGTCGGCAGGGTTATCAGGGGACGTCGTTGAAGGACGTGGAGGAGACCACCGGGCTGCATCCGGGCAGCCTTTACCGAGCGTTCGGGAACAAGGATGCGATCTTCCGAGCGGCCCTGGACGCCTACGTCGACCGGGTTGTGGTCCGGCGCGTCGCGGACCACCTGGAACGGCCGGATGACCCGCTGGAGGGCATCAGAACGTACTTCACCTCCACCTTCAATACCGGGCGTGCCCCGGACCCCGGATGCCTGGTCACGAACACCGCGGTGGAGTCCTACGCCCTGGACGAGCTGACGAGCCGCGGTGTCCGGCGCGGGCTGGACGCCATCGAGCGGGGCTTCACCGGTGCTGTGGCGCGCGCGCAGGCCGCAGGGCAGGTGCCCGCCGCCGCCCAGGCTGACCGGTGGGGTGCCCGGCTCCTGGTCGACTACCAGGGCGTTCTGGTGCTCGTCCGAGCCGGGACGCCAGCCTCCCGACTCCAGGAGATCACCGACGACATTCTCGTCTCCCTGCGATGTGACCCCACCAGCTCATGGAAGGACACGGCCCTGTGAACATCGGCCGCCAGCCCGCCGCAATGGCCGATGCCGACCTGCCCAACCTGCCGGGCCCGTACGGCCCATGTCTGGAGACAAGATGACGACCCCTCGCGTGGTCATGGTGCTCACGTCACACGACCGGTTCGGAGACACCGGGCGGCCCACCGGCTTCTGGTTCGAGGAACTCGCAGCCCCCTACTACGTGCTACGTGACGGCGGGGTTGATGTGACCCTGGCATCGCCGGCCGGCGGGAAGCCGCCGGCCGACCCGGCCAGCCTGACTCCCGATACGCGGACCCCCGATGTCGACCGGTTCCTCGCCGACGCCGAGGCTGCCGGTCGTCTGGCCGCCACGGAGCGACTGGACTCGCTGCACGTCGACGACGCCGACGCCGTCTTCCTCGTCGGCGGCCACGGCACCATGTGGGACTTCCCGGCCCAGCCGCAGTTGGCGACCCTTGTCGCCACCGTCGCGGCCCACGGTGGCGCCGTCGGATCGGTCTGCCACGGTGCGGCTGGGCTGCTCGACGTCGTGATCGACGGCCGTCCGCTCATCGAGGGACGGGCACTCGCGGCGTTCAGCGACGCGGAGGAACAGCTTGTCGGGGCAACCGATCTCGTACCGTTCTCCCTGCAACGCCACCTTCACGCCCGCGGCGCCCGGTACACCGAAGGTGCGCCCTTCCAGCCACACGCCGTGCGGGACGGCCAGCTCGTCACCGGACAGAACCCCGCCTCCTCGAGGCGCACAGCCGTGCTTCTGATCGAGGCGCTCCGGTCTCCGGCCGCGACGGACACGCGGCCATGAGCGGTGACCGAAGCCTCGCCGACCACATCCTCGACCAGCTTCAACCGATCGACGGCGTCACGCTGCGCCGTTTCTTCGGCGGCTGGGCACTGTGCCACCACGACCGGCAGTTCGCGATGGTCATGGACACCCTCTATCTCCGCGTCGACGCCGCCGCCGGAGCCGCGGCCGAGGCGGCAGGTGCCCACCCCTTCACCTACCGGGCAGCGGGACGAACCGTCACCGTCCGTCGCTACTACAGCGTCCCCGACGACGTTCTCGACAACCGCGAATCCCTGTGCGCCCTCGTCCTGAACGCGATCGAGCCGACCCGAACAGGAACAGGAACAGGAACAGGAACCCAACCACAGTTCTTACGATCACAATAGCCGCGGCAAGAAGGAGGTCTGGATGTACGACGCACACCCCACAGATGACATACCCGACCCGCCCTATGTCGCGCCCGTGGTCGAGGAACTGGCAAAAATCATGGGACGCCACACTCAGAAACTCAACCGGATCTTGTGGCATGCGCCTTATACAGCCGCGCAGATTGCCGAGGCGATAGCATCCATCCAAGCGACCCACAATGAGATCGCCGGATACGAGGAACGACTTTCCCGCTCGATACCGGGCAGCACCCGCCAGCCAAAAGTAGCGGCATGGTTCGGCTACCATCGACAGACTCTCGAACAGGCATACAACATCTACCAGGGTATTGCCCGCTCGCTCAACCAACCCTCCGGCGCACCGCCAGCCGCCCCGCCGGTCGCCGCGGACGCAGACCCGGCCGAACGGATGCGGCGGCTTCTCGGCGGTTGCTGCATCCATTGTGAGGAGCATCTGGGCGCAGCCCTGTACACAGTCGCGATATGCCCCCGGTGCGGCCGCTACCCGACACGATAGAATTCACCAGGTATTCTTCCCTGGCATCGCACGTACGGTCGGTGATTTCTCAACGGCCGATTTCTCAGCGACCGATTTCTCAGCGGCCGAGGCGGGCGCGAACCTCGGGACGCCGCAGCGGCGGCACGGTGGTCGGGGGCTGGCGGCGGGCCGGTAGCGCGCCGAGCAGCCGGTGAACCGTAGCGGTCACCTCGGTGACGGCCACCTCGAACGCGTCATCGGCCGCCGGCGGCTGGCGCAGCCCGCTGACCTTCCGGATGAACTGGCGGGCGGCCGCCTCGATCTCCTCGTCGGTCGCCGGCGGGTCCAGGCCCCGCAGCTCGGTGATGTTTCGGCACATGCCTACAACGGTAATCCCACCCGCCATGGGAACCCGCCGGTCAGGCGCGCAGAACGGTCAGGCGCGCAGAACGGTGACCGGGCGACCGGACGGACTGCTCGCCTGCTCAAACCTGGTGCGGTCGGCAACAGGCGCGACCTCGGGCCGGCGGTCGAACACCACCAGCACACCGCGGTCGAGACC
>NZ_CAUVXI010000330.1:0-3644 GCF_963555845.1 Protofrankia sp. Cas8
GCTGCGGCGGGCCGGCGTGCGTCCGGGCGACGTCGATGTCGTCTTCCCGGACGCGCTTGGCGTCCCTGCCGCCGACCGGGACGAATGCGCTGCCATGTGGGCGGCATTTGGACCTGCATCGCCGGCGGTCACCACCCAGAAACCCCTGGTGGGACGGCTTTATCAGGGTGGAGCGGCGCTGGATGCGGCTACCGCGCTGCTGGCCATGCGTCATGATCTTCTTCCGCCGACCGCGGGCACCCGCGCTCCGGCCCAGGGGTGCCGGCTCAACTTCGTGTCCGAGGTGACCCCGACACCGGTGTTCACCGCGATGGTCAACGCGCGCGGGTTCGACGGATTCAACACCTCGCTCGTCCTACGCCGTTGCCCTGAGATCGATTTCCCTGAGATCGATCAGCATCCAGGCTCGCCTTCTGGCGTGTCCCCTTTGACTCGAAAAGTACCGGAGGACAAGCAGCGATGACCAACCCCGAGAGGGCCGGTGGCCCCGCGACCGGACTCAGCGAGACCGAGACGGTACGTACGCTGCTGCGGATGCGTGCCACCGCCGGCCGCGAACATGAGTTTGAAAACGCCTGGCGGAAAGCGGCTGAGGTCATCAGCACGGTGCCCGGCAACATCCGCCAGGACCTCATGCGTGATCGGGACCTTCCCGGCGAATATGTGATCGTCGCGGACTGGGAGACTCGGGCGGCACTGGACGCCTTCGGCCGCGGCCCGCGACGCGACCATGTCACCACGGCGTTGCGGGAGCTGCGCGATGATGCGGACCGCCACACCTACCAGGTTCTACACACCCTGTCGGGCCGGGGATCGGCCGTGCGCATCCTGGTCACCACGACCGTACCCGCGGGTGACGAGGACATCTTCGAACAGGCCTTCCTCGATGTGGCCGCGGCCATGCGCGGTGTCCCCGGCCACATCCGTGAAGAGCTTCTGCACGAACCCGGAACGCCCACCTACCACCTGCTCGCCGAGTGGGCGTCGAAGGCCGCGTTCCTCACCTGGGTACAGGATCCGCGTCATACCGACCGGACCACCGGGCTGATTCCGTACCTCAACCGGGGGTTCTCCCGCCGTATCTTCACGATCGCGGCCCGGCCGCCGGACCCGGTGGCGGAGCTGGAACCGTCCGCGTCCCCGCCCACCGGCACCGGCACCGCCAGCGCCAGCGCCACTGTCATCGGCACTGTCATCGGCACCGGGGCCGCACCGGTGCCGGTCAGCGGGCGGCGAGAGGCCCGCACGAGCATCGACGTGCTGGTGGTCGGTGCGGGACCGACCGGCCTGACCCTGGCCGTGGAGCTCGCCCGCCGCGGGGTTTCGTTCCGGCTGGTGGAGAAGAGCACCGAGCCGCCGAGTCAGGCGGACAAAGCCATCGGCGTCCACTGCCGAACCATGGAGATCTGGGAGGACATGGGCGTCGTCCGCGCGGCCGTCGACGCCGGTATCTGGTTCAACGGCCAGATCGTTATGATCAACGGACGTCAGACGCACCGGGTCGAATGGAACCTCCCGGAGCTCCCGTATGCCCACCTCGGGCTGCCCCAGTACGACACGGAACGGATCCTCACCGACCGTCTGCGCACGCTGGGCGGATCGATCGAACGGGGCCTCGCGCTGCACGGTCTCACCCAGGACGCCTCGGGCGTGAGCGCAGCGCTGTCCGGCGCCGACGGTACGCAGGAGACGGTGCGCGCGAGGTACATCGTCGGCTGCGACGGCGCGCACAGTGTCGTCCGCAGGGAACTGGATCTGTCCTTCAACGCCGGGGCCGGTCGGTTCCCGCAGCTGTTCATGCTGGCCGACTTCGACGTCGACTGGGCGATGCCGCAGGGCTACCTGCTGCGGTTCATGCACATGACCGACGGTGAGCTCGACGGGATGCTGGTGTGCGTCCCGCTGCGCGGCAAGGGCCGATACCGGATGGCGACCATGGCGCCGCCTCGGATCATGGCGGAGGCTGCCCGCACCGAGGTGCCGCCGGGTTTCACCAAGGAGTACGAACCGCCGACGTTGGCCGACTTTCAGGTCGCGCTCGACCGGCTGGCACCGGCCGGCACCACCGGAAGCAACCTCCGCTGGTCGTCGATCTTCCGGATCAGTCACGGGATCGTCGACCGCTACCGGGTCGGTCGGGCCTTCGTCGCGGGCGACGCCGCGCATCTGCACCCGCCCGCAGGCGGTCAGGGCATGAACACCGGGATCCAGGACGCCTACAACCTCGGCTGGAAGCTCGCGCTCGCCGTGAGCGGGCACGCCGGGCCCGGGCTGCTCGACACCTACGAGGCCGAGCGCCGCCCAGCTGGCCGGGCGGTCATGGACCGCGCCGTGCGGGTGGCGTTCACCGACGAGATGGACAACACCGACGAAAAGGCGCAGTTCCTCGACGAGATGCAGATGACCCTGAGCTACCACGGCACCCCGGGGGTCGGCGAGGCACTGGGTTGGGAGGCGCCCGAACGGTCCCCGGCGGCCGGGGACCGCGCGCCCGACGTGCACGGTCTGACCCGTCGCGGTATCGGGCATCCGATGCGCCTGTTCGAGCTGACCCACGGCACCGTGCACACGTTGCTGATCTACGTGGACGCGTCCACGACCGAGGAAGACCTGCGTGGCTACGAGAAGATGGCCGGCGCGATGCGGCAACAGTTTCCCGGGCTGGTCGACATCTATCTCGTCCGGGATCTGGATGCCACGTCGTCGCCGGGCGTCGACCTGCCCGTCGTCTATGACACCGGCCGGACGTTCCGCTCGGCCTACGCGCCCGCCGGACCGTGCGCCTACCTGATCCGCCCGGACGGGCACGTGGGCTTCCGGACCAGGCCGATCCTCACGGGTGCCCTTGAGGACCATCTGCGCGCCGTGTTCGGCGGCGGTGATCAGGCATCCCGGTAGCGCGGAGTCCGGTAGCGCGGAGTCCGGTAGCGCGGAGCTGAGCGACGCGGAGGCACGACACGGGGCACGACGCGGAGGCACGACGCGGACACACGACACCGAGAGGGGATTGGGATGGCATCGTGGCTGGGATCGGGAAGGGGACCCGCACGACGGCTGCGGGTTGTCGTGTGCGGCGCCGGGCCGGCGGGGATGACCCTCGCGCTCGCGCTCGCGCGGGAAGGGCATGCGGTCACGCTCCTCGAGCGGGACGAGACACCTGTGCCTGCGCAGGTTGATGCGGCTGCGGCCTGGAAACGGACCGGGGTCGCGCAGCTGCACCAGCCGCATGCCTTCCTCGCGCGTGGCTGCTCCGAACTGCTGACCGCTCTGCCCGACGTCGTGGCGGCGCTGCGCGGCGCCGGCGCGGTGGACGTCGCCCTGCCCGACGGGCTGAGTTCCTTCCTGTGCCGGCGCAGCACGTTCGAGTGGGTGCTGCGCCGGCTGGTCGAGGCCGAGCCGAGGGTCTCCATCCACATCGGGACCGCCCGGGCGATCGAGGTGTTCGGGGGTGCGGTCAACGGAGTACGCCTTGATGACGGCGGCCTGCATTCGGCGGATCTTGTCGTCGACTGCGGCGGCCGGCGCAGTGCCCTCACCGCGGCGATGCTCGCCCAGGAGACCTTCGACGAGCCGGCTAACGAGGTGTACCGGTCACGGCGATACCTGCTGCGGTCGGGGCGGGCGCCAGGTCCGGTCAACCGGGG
>NZ_CAUVXI010000331.1:0-3601 GCF_963555845.1 Protofrankia sp. Cas8
ACAGCAGCTCAGCGTAGGTCAGGACGCCCGAACCCGGGTACCCCGGCTCGGCGGACGTGCTCATCCACCGGGTCTCGCGGCCGGTGACAACCGTTGGACCGCCACTGCGTGGCAACGACAAGCAACCGACGGCACAACCGGTGTCAGGCAAGGAGAACACAAATGGATCACAATGTGATGTCGGATTGCGACGGATGCACGCGGCGACTGTGTCGCGGTGAGCCGGATTGATCCGAGCGTGGGAGGGTAGTGGCGCCGTGATGTCAGCCGTCCAACCGGGCGGCTGTGGAGCACACGCCAGGAGGAACCGTGGACCTGTCTCTCACGACCCGGGTGGAAGGGGACTTCACGATCGTCGTCGTGGGCGGCGAGATTGATGTCTACACCGCGCCGAAGCTGCGCGAGCAGCTCATCGATCTCGTGTCGGGTGGGTCATACCATCTCATCGTCGACATGGAAGGCGTCGAATTCCTGGACTCGACCGGCCTCGGTGTACTCGTCGGAGGCCTCAAGCGAGTCCGCGCACACGAGGGGTCGCTGCGCCTGGTCTGCACCCAGGAACGGATATTGAAAATCTTCCGGATCACCGGTCTGACGAAGGTCTTCCCCATCCATGCCTCCGTCGAGGAAGCGCTCGCAGCGAAGGACTAGGGCCTGTCCGATGACTATTGGTCGATGCGGGCGATGATCCAGAAGGCGGCCTGCCAGGCGTCGGAAGCCGGACGGTCCTATGCTCGGTCATTCCAACTACGCCAGAACGGTCAACTACCCCAGAACACCATCTCCGCATCGAGAGGCAGGTAAGCGACGCATGGCCACCGTCGAGTTGCGCTTCGCCGCCCTGCCGGGCCATGTCCGCACAGCCAGGATGATCGCGGGTGCGGTCAGTCGACGTTCGGGGGTACCCGACGAGCTCATGGACGAGGTCAAGCTCGCGGTCGGCGAAGCGTGCGCCCGGGCCGTCAGCGTGAACCGCCGGTTCGACCCACAGGCCCTCGTGATCGTCCGGATCGGTGATGATGACGACGTGTTCGAAGTATCGGTGTCCGACTGTGGGCCGGGAGGTGGCCAGATTTCGCCCGCTCACCCCGACGGTCGGGTCTCCACGCCAGCACTGATCAATATCGACTGCGCTCAGGCCGACGATGAAATCAGCGACGAGCTGTCCTCGGTGGTTCCCACCGGGCTCGGTCTCGCCCTCATCCAAGGCCTGGTGGATGACGTCACCATTGCCGCGCGGCCAGACTCGGCCGGAACGGTTGTCACGATGCGCTGGCCGATCAGTAAGACGGCGGACAGATCGATCCTGGCGATCTGACCCCGGTCCGCCACCGCCGAGGCCGTCCCGGACCACCAGACGAGCCAGTGCACAGCTTTGCCTCGACAGCTTCATCCACCATAGCTACCCGAATGACCTGCGCCACGTGTCAAACCGTAACATTCACCCACCGGGGCCACTCGAAAAGCGAGCGCGTGTTACAGCCGTATGGATAGACTGCGCCGCATCGCACACTCGGTCGATCAGGCCGGGTGGGATGCCGTGAGTGCTCCCCATGGTACCGGACGGAGGTTCGGGGGGAACGCGGGCCAGCGCGCTAGTTGCCGTATATCGGTGCGACAGCGGGCCGGGTGACCACCCGGGCCTGTCCCAGCCGGCAGTCATGCCGGCAATCGCACCCCATGCGTCGACGTATGCGCATGCCCGGCGTCCCTTCACACCCGGACGGTGACCTCGGTGACGTCGTCAGGTGCGACGTCGGGCCGTGCACGCCCATCGCGACGCCATAATGGCACCGGGCGAACACGGAGGGTGCACCGACCTGACCGGGAGGGCCCATGGTCCCGCTCCAAGCCGAGGCAGGTACGAAGCCAAGTGCTGTCGCCATTGAACTTAGCGGAGGTCAGCTCGGACTGGTCGCTGGTGTGGCAGCCGTCGCAGCGATCGCATTGGTAGTTGCCGGCTACCTGGTCCGCGAGGTGCTCGCCGCGAGCCAGGGAAGCCCCCAGATGATCGAAGTCGGTCGCGCCGTTCAGGAAGGCGCCGTAGCCTATCTGCGCCGGCAGTTCATCACAGTGGCGGGCTTCGTCGTCGTGATTCCCTTCGTGCTGCTACTGCTGCCGGCGGACACTACCGGCGCCCGGGTGGGACGTTCGGTTTTCTTCGTCCTCGGGGCTGTCTTCTCCGCGCTTGTCGGCTTCGTCGGCATGTCGCTTGCCACCCGGGCGAACACCCGTACCGCCGCCGCAGCCATCCACCAGGGGGAGCGCGCCGCCATGCGGATCGCCTTCCGCACCGGCGGCGTGGTCGGGATGTTCACGGTCGGTCTTGGGCTGCTCGGAGCGGCGGTCGTCGTGCTGGCATTTCGTGATACGGCCCCGCAGGTCCTGGAGGGATTCGGGTTCGGCGCCGCGCTGCTGGCGATGTTCATGCGAGTCGGTGGAGGTATCTTCACCAAGGCTGCGGACGTGGGAGCCGACCTCGTCGGCAAGGTCGAACAGGGCATCCCCGAGGACGACCCGCGCAACGCGGCCACGATCGCCGACAACGTGGGCGACAACGTCGGTGACTGCGCCGGCATGGCCGCCGACCTGTTCGAGTCCTATGCGGTGATGCTGGTCGCCGCGCTGATCCTCGGAGTCAAGGCCTTCGGCGAAAACGGACTGGTCTTCCCACTGCTCGTGCCGGCTGTGGGCGTACTCACCGCGATCATCGGAATCTTCTCGGTCGCCCCCCGCGCCGGTGACCGCAACGGCATGGCGGCGATCAACCGGGGCTTCTTCATCTCGGCCCTGGTCTCCGCCGTCGGGGTCATCATCGTTTCGTTCGCCTACCTGCCGGACAGCTTCTCCGGTTTCCCCGGTCTTGAAAACAGCAGCCAGAGCGGCAACCCGCGGTTCATCGCGATCACCGCAGTCCTCATCGGCATCGTGCTGGCCGCAGCCATCCAGCTACTCACCGGATACTTCACCGAAACCAACCGCAGACCGGTCCAGGACATCGTGAAGGCGTCCACGACCGGTCCCGCCACCAACATTCTTTCCGGCATCGGGGTCGGGCTGGAGTCAGCCGTCTATTCGGCGTTGCTCATCAGCGCGGCGGTGTTCGGCGCATACCTGCTCGGATCCGGCAGTACCACGGTGGCACTGTTCGCCGTAGCTCTGGCCGGCACCGGCCTGCTGACGACAGTCGGAGTGATCATCGCCATGGACACCTTCGGGCCTGTCAGCGACAACGCCCAGGGCATTGCCGAGATGTCCGGTGCAGCCGCGGACGGCGAGGGTGCCGCGATCCTCACATCCCTCGACGCGGTCGGTAACACCACCAAGGCCATCACCAAGGGCATCGCGATCGCCACCGCGGTGCTGGCCGCCACCGCCTTGTTCGGATCGTTCACCGACACGGTCAACGCGGCACTCATCAGCGCCGGCCGGACTGTCGAGGGCTCGCGTACCCTCAATATCGCCTACCCCGATGCGCTGGTCGGACTCATCATCGGTGCCGCGGTCGTGTTTCTGTTCGCCGGACTCGCGATCAATGCGGTCGGACGCGCCGCGGGGCGGGTGGTCGAGGAGGTACGTAACCAGTTCCGAACGAAGCCAG
>NZ_CAUVXI010000332.1:0-1754 GCF_963555845.1 Protofrankia sp. Cas8
TCGGTTGACTGCCGACGCTCGTGACGACTTATTGGCCGTTCTTGAACGACTCGCCGATGTGCTATGGGTGCCTCACCAAGTGGTTACTGAATACTGGCGTAACCGGGAGAGTGTCCTACGGGATCCCCGCGATACGGATAAAACGATCCGAGAGTTGAAGGACCATCGCGAGAAAGCAGTAAGGTCATTCCGGACTTGGGTCAATCGGGTATCACTTTCCTCGGATCGTACGACGAACCTTCTCGGCGCGCTGAACACGGGTTTCGATGCCGTTACCGCTGGCGTCGCAGAGTTTACGGACGCTTCGGCCGCCGACTCTGCTCGTAACACCAATGCGGATCCCGTCATTCTAAGACTACGCGAGATCCTTCGAAACCGCGTCGGCATCCCATTAGACGGCAAGTCTCATGCAGCCGCTGTCGCGGAAGGACTGCGCCGTGTCGAGATGCGTCAGCCGCCCGGCTACAAGGATAGGAAAAAGGGCGATGAAGGTGCAGCGGGTGACTATCTGGTGTGGGAGCAGGTCCTCGTCGAGGCTGCACGCCGTGGCCGTGATGTATTGTTCGTTACTGGCGATATTAAGGAGGACTGGTGGCGCGAAGAGGCCGGCGAACGTCGGGGACCACGTCTTGAATTAGTCAACGAGATGCGCTGCAGGGCGGGCGTACGGCTGTTCATGCTGCGTCCGGCTGACCTACTTGAGTATGCACAGGAAGTCCTCCAAGTCGCTGTTCGCGAGGAATCCGTTCGGGATGCGGATCGGGTTGACAAGTTTCTGTCTGAGCCGCCTCTCGGAGGCGGTTGGGGCAGAGAATCTCTAGATGAGCTCTTGGCGGTACTCTCGGGTGAAGCGCCGGTTCAGGCGGCTGTGATTCGTCTGGCCGTCAGGCAGGACGGGTTCATCGGCCGAGATCAGGTTTATGCGCTCGGCGATTATCCTCCGGATCGGAGCCTCAGAGGATTTACGCGTCCGATCAACCGTGTCGTTCAACAGTTCCGAGACGAGGGTCTCGTGCACGAAGACGCGGTTTATATCCTTCGGACCGACTATGAAAGGCCCTCCGCTCTCGGGTTGGCTGCGGGCTTCCGCATCCACGAAGATGTATTGCCGCTGTTGAGTGCTCTGTTACGGCGGGATGCGGACTCGTCGATCTCCGGAGATGACTGATCCGTCATCTCAGACGACTTTTCGCTTTACAGCTTTACAGCTTTACAGAGCCGCGGTCGCTGCCCGTTGTTCAGCGTCGCTATATCCGCTGTCATCCGGGATCGTCGGTCATCCGGTCGGGCCATTGCTACATCCGTTGCTACACCACCTACGGCCGGCGTGCGCACTCCGTGCGTGACGACCGACCCGCAGATTAAGAGGAAAGAGCGGTATGTCCGCTGATGTCCGTGGACGTCCGCCGCGTCGGCGTGACCTGGACTCGCCGTCCGCCTGTGTTCACGTTCGTCCGCCGACGTACGCCAGCTTGGGTACAGCAATGGGTGCACGTAGCCGGATCCGAACGCGTACCGACGCGGCCCACGTTACGAGCTTGGGAAACCTGTGCGGTTACTGCTGCTGACCTGCTCTGGAGCACTCCGGACCAGGTCAGCAGCAGTCCAGCTCTCGCCAGAGACCACAGATCAGACCACATGCCGACCGTTGCTACGGGCACGCGGCGGGCATGCCCGTCTGCCGTCTGCTGTGTGGCGGTGTTGGTCGTTTGCGGGTCTCTGGGTGTCGGATCGTCGACATGGTGGGCGGCGGG
>NZ_CAUVXI010000332.1:2300-4139 GCF_963555845.1 Protofrankia sp. Cas8
AACAGGCGTGGGTGCAGACCAACACGGCGGGCCGGGACGTGTACGCGGTGCAGCGCGGTTCGCAGGTGTTCTACGGGACGGGTGGCCACCGGCCGGATGCCTGAGGTGCGGTTACGGCGGGCGGTCGGCGGCGGTTGATGGCAGCCGGCGAACGGGTCAACGTTGCCGGCCGTGACCTTTATGCGGCGGAGAAGCAGTATTTCTACGGCTCGCAGCCGGGCTATCAGCTGGTGCCGTTTCCGATCGAGGCACCGGTGCTGCCGGCGTCGGTGTGGGAGGCGCCGAGCCGGTTGCTGTCCGTCCGGTACCGGCTGGTGCGGTTCGCCGGCCGGGAGGATGACCTCGCGGACCTGGCGGGGTGGCGTGACGGCGGGTCGGGGCTGGCGGTGCGGCTGGTCCACGGTCCGGGCGGGCAGGGCAAGACCCGGCTGGCGGCGCAGTTCGCCGCCGAGTCCGCCGTGGCGGGGTGGGCGGTGTGGACGGCCCGTCAGGAGCCGAGCCGGACGGCGGACCAGGGCCCGCTGCCCGCCGGGCGCGGGGTGCTGATCGTTGTGGACTACGCCGAGCGGTGGCCGTTGGGGGACGTGGTCGCGTTGCTGGCGGACCGGCGCATTCCCGCCGGGCTGCCGGTGCGGGTGCTGTTGGTGGCCCGGCCGGCGGCGGACTGGTGGCGGTCGCTGGCGCACCGGCTCGGTGAGAAGAATGCCGGGGTCAGCCAGCAGCCGCTTGGCCCGGTCGCGGCGGGAGAGACGACCCGGGCCGGGTTGTTCACCGCGGCGGCGGCCCGGTTCGCCGACCTGCTCGGGGTGGCCGACGTCGCCGCTGTTGGTCCGCCGGTCGGGTTGGCGGACGACGAGGCATTCGCGTTGGTGCTGACGGTGCACATGGCGGCGTTGGTCGCGGTGGACGCGGCCCGGTCCGGGCGGCCCACCCCGGCCGGACCGGGCGCGCTGTCGGCGTATCTGCTGGGCCGGGAGTGGGATCATTGGCGGCGGCTGCATGACAAGGCCGCGCAGCCGATGGTGACCGGCCCGCGGGTAATGGGGCGGGCGGTGTTCACCGCGACGCTGACCCGGCCGCTGCCCCATGACCTGGCGGCCGGTGTGCTCCAGCGGGTCGGGCTGGCCGCTGCCGAGGACACCGCCGGACAGATTCTGGACGATCATGCCCTGTGTTATCCGCGGGCGGACCGTGCGTTGCTGTTGGAACCGCTGTATCCGGACCGGTTGGGGGAGGATTTCCTCGCGCTGCAACTCCCCGGCGCCGGCGACGGGCAGGATTTCGATCCGGACCCGTGGACGACGACGGCGCTGCCGCGGCTGCTGACGGTTGGGACCGAGACGCCGCCGGTGTATCTGGGTCGGGCGTTGACCGTTTTGGTGGAGACCGCGAAACGCTGGCCGCATGTCGGCGCCTGGCTCGCGACGGTGCTACGTGACCGCCCCGATCTTGCTGTTGCGGGCGGCACGCCGGTGCTGGTCAGCCTCGCATCCTGGGACGATGTCGACGTTGAGCTGTTGGAGGCGGTGGAACAACTGTTCCCCGACCATCGTCATGTCGAGTTGGACGTGGGCATCGCCGCGGTCGCCTCCCGGCTGCACACCCACCGGCTCGCTCAGGCCAGCGACCCGGCCGACCGGGCCCGGTTGCATGAACGGCTCGCCTGGCGACTCGACCATGCCGGCCGGCGGGAGGAGGCCCTGGCCGCGACCGAACAGGCCGTCAAGATCTACCGGCGGCTGGCCGCGGCGAACCGGGCCGCGTTCGAACCCGGCCTCGCCGGTTCCCTGTCCAACCTCGGCATCTGGCTGTCGGAGCTGGGCCGGCGGGAGGAGGCGC
>NZ_CAUVXI010000333.1:0-3553 GCF_963555845.1 Protofrankia sp. Cas8
TTGGAACACCGAGCTCATGGCGCAGCGACCGGGCACGACCGGGCTGCCGACCGACCATGCGTGCCCAGGTGGGACGGACCTGTTCGGTACACGGTTAGGAATCTTGACCGGTGACGGGGCATTTGTATACGACCAAGCCGTGTCGACACGGCGACCACACAGAGCCGACATCCGATCACCGTTCAGGCCTGCGAGCAACATCCAAACTTCCACGGAACGTCACAGATTGAACACATTGAGTCCGATAACAGCGCTTCGGCTTCTGGTCGGACAATCAGGTGTGCCCCTTCGGCGCGATCCCTGCAAGAATGTCAATCGACCTGATGTCGATCTTCGGGACCACAATGAGCGAGCGCAACAGTTCCGACTGGGGGCGCGTCGGCGACGACGGCACCGTGTACGTGCGGACGGCCGCGGGCGAACGCCCGGTCGGATCCTGGCGGGCCGGCAGCCCGGCAGAGGGCCTCGCACACTTCGGCCGGCGCTATGACGACCTGGCGGCCGAAGTCGTGCTGCTCGAACGGCGCCTCACCGTCCCCAGCGCTGAGCCGGCGGACCTCGCCGCGAGCGCGCGCCGGCTGCTGAGCTCCCTTGACACCGCCGCCGTCGTGGGTGATCTTGAAATCCTGACCCGGCGCCTCGAGGCGATCCTGCGCGCAGTCGACGAGCAGAAGGCCAAACGCGCAGCCGAGCGGGCCCAGCGGGCCGCCGCGGCGATCGAAGCCAAGGAGGCGATCGTCGCCGAAGGCGAACGCCTCGCCCGCAGCTCCGATTGGAAGGCGTCGGGCGAACGGTTCCGCGCTATCGCCACCGAGTTCCGGGCGATCACCGGGGTGGATCGCCGCACGGACACCGACCTGTGGAAACGAGTGACCGCTGCCCGCGATGAGTTCAACCGACGCCGGACCGCTCACTTCGCCGCACTTGACCAGCAGCGTGCGCAGGCCAAGGAGCGCAAGGAGGCGATCGTCGCCGAGGCCGAAACCCTTGCCGACTCCACGGAGTGGTCGTCCAGCGGCGCTCGGTACCGGACACTGCTGGACGAGTGGAAGGCGGCAGGACGCGCGCCCAAGGACGTCGAGGACACCCTGTGGCTGCGCTTCCGGTCCGCGCAGGACGCGTTTTTCGCCCGCCGCAACACGGCCAACGCCGAACGTGACGCCGAGCTGCGCGCGAATCAGGCCGGCAAGGAGCAGCTGCTCGCCGAGGCCGCCGCGATCGACCCTGGCCAGTCAGACCAGGCGCTACGCAGGTTTCGGGACATCGAACAACGCTGGGACACCATCGGGAAGGTGCCGCGGGAGGCCGGCGCAGACCTTGAACGCCGGCTGTCCGCCGCCGGTGACCGCATCCGTCACGCGGCGGACGCGCGGTGGCGCCGTCCGGAGACGACGGAGTCCGCATTTGTGGCGACATTGCGGGAATCTGTCGCCAAGCTGGAGGCAAAGCTGGACCGGGCCCGGGCCGGCGGACGCACGGACGAGGCAGCGAAAGCCGAGTCTGCACTTGCGACACAGCGTGAATGGCTTGCGCACGCGACACGTTAGAGCGGCCGACAGACCCGTCCATCATGATCAGATCAGTGCGGTGCCGAGCCCACTGATCCTCAGGCGCGGCGTACCCAGGTCGGCTGGGCGCTTGCCACAGCTAGCAGTCGGACGTACGCTTCACAGCGTTGGTTGCTCGGTCCTGCGGATCCCACCATTACAGATCTGCTTCTTCCGGGGTTCCACTCAGCCAAAGGCGACGTGGTCACGAATTTTCGCGTCACCGCCGGCCAATACGCTCTAGATGGGAGGAGGTTGACACCCAACGTGCCACCCCTGAATGTGCGTGATCTCGGAGACTTCATCAGGGACCAGCGCAAAACCGCACAGATTTCCCTTCGTCAGCTCGCTCGGCAGGCCGGGGTCAGCAATCCCTATCTGAGCCAGATAGAGCGTGGTCTGCGAAAGCCGTCCGCGGAGATACTACAGCAGATCGCCAAGGCACTCCGAATCTCCGCGGAGGTACTTTACGTTCAGGCCGGGATTCTAGACGAGCGGTCATCCGACAATGACGTCGTCGTCTCGATCCTCGCGGACGCGAGTCTCACCGAGCGGCAGAAGCAGGTTATCATTGAAATCTATGACGCGTTCCGTAAGGAGAACTCGACCTACGACCTGAATCCCGAATCACCCACGGTTGACGGCTCGAACACCGAGCAGGACAACGCGGGCGCAGACGCAGACCCCGAATCGGGGCTGGACACCGATTCCGACCAATCGGCCGCCCCCCCGAACGGCGACACCCCACAGGGCGTCGCGGCGGCCACGACCAGCTCCACCAAGGGCAGCCAGCCAAAGAGAACCACAACCGCGCGGAAGACGGTCAGAACCCGACCGGTCGGCGATACCGAACCACGAATGCCGGCGGCTCGGCGACCACGCTCAACCGGCGCCGGTGGGGAAGCCGACAGGGATGCCAATGGCAAGACCCCGACGAAGGCCGGCCCGACCGCAGCCGATGGCTCCGCGCCGACCACTATGGCGACCGTTGAACAAGCCACCCCTGACCCGGCAGAGGACGCCTAAAGATCAATTGATCGGCAACACGCCGACAACCGAAGGCCATGCCATAACCGCGAAGCAGGAGGTAGCAATGGCCACCATCCGAACAGACGCCCAGGCATCGGACGACGCCGCCGATTTTGAGGGCACCGTCAAGATGCCGCTATCCGAGGTCCGCAAGCCCCTGTACGCCTCCGTGGGGGCTGCCGACGCCGCCGTTGAGAAGATCCTAACCCTTCCCACGACCTACGTGGACGAGGTCAAGAAGCTGCCCGGCCGAGTCAACGACATTTCCACCCAGGCTCAGAAACTACCGATCAACGTGCAGACAGTGGTCCGAGCGCTGCCGGCCACGGTGGGTTCGCAACTTTCCGACCTGCAAGGACGCGCAACGTCGCTCTACAACAGCTTTGCCGATCGGGGCGAGAAGCGGGTTTCCAGCATTCGCCGGAGCCCGGTCACCGAGGAGGCTGTTTCCCGGACCAGGGCTGCGGTCAGCCAGACCATGGCCGCTCGCACGTCAACTCGCAGAGCAGCCGAAACTGTAGGCACCGCCGTCAGCGACGCCGCTTCGTCTGACTGACCTCGGCGAGTCCGGTCGGCGCCCCCGCGACCAGGGACGCTTCCCAAGCGGACTCCACCAGCACTCGAGAAACACAACCATGCATCACCGGTATGTTTCGGCGACCACGGGTCCCGGACCCGAACGTGCGGGACCCGTGGTGTCTCGTGTTGTATTGAGAGATGAGATTTCGCCCGCTCGGATCCTCCGGCCTGCTGGTTTCCGTCGTCGGTCTCGGCTGCAACAACTTCGGTTCAAGGGTTGACCTCGAGGGCACCCGGGCCGTCGTCACCGCAGCACTCGACAACGGCATAACGCTCTTCGACACCGCTGACACCTACGGCAACAAGGGCGGATCGGAAACCCTGCTCGGCCATATCCTGCGAACTCGACGCGACGACGTGGTGCTCGCTACCAAGTTCGGCCACGACATGGGTGGCTC
>NZ_CAUVXI010000334.1:0-1559 GCF_963555845.1 Protofrankia sp. Cas8
CACCGCGATCCGGTTGCGGGGGCGGGCGGGCGAACCCGACACCGAGGTCGTCCGGTATGGCTATGACGGGGCCGGCCGGCTGATCGAGGTGGTGAACTCCTCGGGTCGGCCGTTGCGGTTCGCCTATGACGCCGTTGGGCGGATGATCGGTTGGACGGATCGTAACGGCACCAGCTACGCCTACAGCTACGACGGGGCCGGTCGGGTGGTGCGGACCGTGGGTTCGGCGGGTTGTCTGGATGGGACGATCGTCTACGACACCGAGCGCGGTGTCACGGTGGAGACCAACTCGCTGGGCCACAGCATCGAGTACCACTTCACCGCGGCGATGCAGCTGCGGCGGCAGGTCGATCCGCTTGGTGGTGTTACCGGCTACGCGTGGGATCGGTATGACCGCAAGCTGGCCGAGACCGATCCGTTGGGCCGCACGGTGCGGTACCGCTATGACGGTGACGGCAACCTGACGGAGGTCATCCGGCCGGATGGCAGCCGGATGACCGCGCAATGGAATGCGCTGCGGCTGCCGGTGACGGTCATCGAACCGGACGGTGCCCGCTGGGAACGCTCCTACGATGACCGGGGCAACCCGACCGCGGTGGTCGACCCGGCCAGGGCGCGCACGGCATTCGCCTATGACGACCGTGGCCGGCTCACCACCGTCACCGACGCGCTCGGCCAGATTCGGCGGGTGGCGAGCGATGCCGCCGGGCTGCCGGTCGCGGTGACCGATCCGCTCGGTACGGTGACCTCCTGCGAGCGGGACGGGTTCGGCCGGGTGGTCGCGGTGACCGATCCGGTGGGCGGGGTGACCCGGTTCGGGTGGACGGTGGAGGGCAAACCCGTATCCCGGACCCTGCCCGACGGTGCCACCGAGCGGTGGAGCTATGACGGGGAAGGCAACCTGATCGAGCACCTTGACGCGGCCGGTTTGGTGACCCGCATCGAGGTGACGCATTTCGATCTGCCGGCTGCGCGGACCGGTCCGGACGGGGCACGGTTGGCGTTCGCCTATGACACCGAGCTGCGGCTGGTCGCCGTCACCAACCCGCACGGCCTGGTCTGGCGGTATGACTACGATCCGGCCGGCAATCTCATCCGGGAGACCGATTTCAACGGCCGCGTCCTTGCCTATACCCATGACGGCGCCGGGCAGCTCGTCGCGTCGACCAACGGTGCGGGGCAGACCCTGCGGTTCACCCGCGACCTGCTCGGGAACGTGACCGAGAAACGGGGCGACGATGCGGTGAGCACGTTTGCCTACGACGCCGTCGGCCGGGTCGTGCGCGCTACCAACTCCGATGCGGACTGCACGCTCCAGCGGGACGCGCTGGGCCGGGTGCTGGCGGAGACCTGCAACGGTCGGACGGTGTCCTCGACGTTCGACGGGCTGGGCCGGCGGGTGCGGCGGGTGACGCCGTCCAGGGCGGAGAGCGTCTGGGAGTATGACCCGAACGATCTGCCGCTGTCGCTGCACACCGCCGGGCGGACGGTGCGCTTCGCCCACGACGACGCCGGCCGGGAAATCGAGCGCAGCCTCGATACCGGGGTGGTGCTGGCGC
>NZ_CAUVXI010000334.1:1637-2659 GCF_963555845.1 Protofrankia sp. Cas8
GGTGTGGGATGCCAACCACCAGCTGTTGTCGCAGACCGTGACCGCGGGGCACGCACGGGTGCTGCAGCGCCGGGACTACTCCTACAGCCCGGATGGGTATGTCACCGAGATCGATGACATGCTCGCCGGCCTGCGCCGATTCGACCTCGACCCGGCGCGGCGGGTCACCGCGGTCCACGGCTCGGACTGGTCCGAGCGGTACGCCTACGACGATGCGGGCAACATCACCGACGCATCCTGGCCGGTGCCCGCACAGCGCGATACGAACGATGGGCGCAATGCGTTGGGCACTGCCGCGCAGGGCGGTCGGGAGTACGCCGGTACGCTGATCCGCCGGGCCGGCCGCGTCCGCTACGAGCACGACGGCCAAGGTCGGGTGACACTACGCCAGCACAAGCGGCTGTCGGGTAAGCCACGTACCTGGCACTACAGCTGGGATGCCGACGATCGGCTGACCGGTGTCACCACGCCGGACGGTCGGCACTGGCGGTATTCCTATGATCCGTTCGGCCGGCGGATCGCCAAGCAGCGCCTTGGCGGCGAGGGAGACGGCACCGGCGACGACGGCGGGGTGGGCGAACGGATCGACTTCGCCTGGGACGGCGCCGTCCTCGCCGAGCAGCGGCACGTCGCCGGGGACGATCCGACGCCGCGGGTCACCACGTGGGAGTGGGAGCCCGGCGGTTTCCGGCCGCTCACCCAGTCCGAACGCCGCCCGTCCGACACGGCTGTGGGCGGCAACGGCAGCGACCACATCGCCGAGCAGGCGTGGTTTGACGCCCGGTTCCATGCCATCGTTACCGATCTGGTCGGTACTCCCACCGAACTCCTCGACCCCGACGGGGAGCTTGCCTGGCGGGCCCGGACCACCCTGTGGGGTGCCGGCCCGCCGCCCACCGACGGTGCCCTCGACTGCCCGTTGCGTTTCCCCGGTCAGTACCACGATCCCGAAACCGGCGCCCACTACAACGTCCACCGCTACTACGATCCCGAGACCGCCCGCTACGAATCCACCGACCCCC
>NZ_CAUVXI010000334.1:3250-4204 GCF_963555845.1 Protofrankia sp. Cas8
TCGGCCTGGCCCCCGCCCCCAACCCCCACACTTACGTCCCCAACCCCCTGGAATGGCTCGACCCCCTCGGCCTCGCACCATACTCGGCGGGCCCGCCCCGGTTCATCGTCGACTCCAATGGTACGGTCGTCGACCGTACATCTATCGGGACTAGGGTCAGCCAAAAACAGTTGCGGCATATTGCAGGACGGTCGGAGTACAGGGGTGGAGGGTATTTTAAGTCTACTGACCATGCCCAGCAGGTTCTTGATGCTTTCCATTCCGGTTCTGCGGATGTTCTCGGGGTCAGTCGGAACGGCCATGTCATGGTTCGCTATGATCATATTACGGGGTTCAATAACAATCTTGCGCGTGGCATCATCGATCAACCGACAAGTACTTTTATGATTAAGGGATCTTCGAGTCCCAGTGTTGTCCCGATCAGTCCACTGGTGGCGTCATGACAGCTGATTCTGGTGGCAGGGAGCGGGAAAATCTAGTCGTTCTTCAGGTGATTCAGGCTCTTCTAGGGCTGATCTCGAAAAATATGAAGGCAATCTCTGTTCGAGTGCTTGATGATCGGATCATTCTGTACTTTGCTCTGCAGGGAAAGGTCGAGGAGGACGACGAAGAGATACAGGATATACTGTTCGAGCTGGATGCGATTCTCGGAGGTTCTGTTCAGCTGGATGCCGAAATTTATATTGGTTTGCCGGGATTGGACTGGCCTGGGCGTTCTTGTCGGCCCGTCTACTGGGCGAAGGAATAGTGGACTAGTACGGCAGCAACAGTGGTAGCCGCGTGGTCTTGATTCGACGGAAGTGCCCCTGACCTGGGTTGTTGTTGCTTCGTGGGAGCGCTCCGACCCCAGCGTCGATGTTTGCGATCTTGGGGCCATCGCCGCGAGATCGGGGATTACGATGCGAGACTTCAAGATCGTCGAAACGATCCGCTCCGCGGATCGTCACAAATCTT
>NZ_CAUVXI010000335.1:0-3481 GCF_963555845.1 Protofrankia sp. Cas8
ACCGAAGAGAGCTCGGTCATACCTATGATCCGGAAACCGACGCCCCCGGTGATGCCAATGAGCCGAATAAGACACGATAATGATCTTCCGCCTACGCCCGGAGACCACGAAGTAGCTGGCGTTCCATGTCCCGCAATGGCTGCCGCCCAGCGGCACACGGCTCGCGACGGCGGCCAGGCAACCGCCGAACTGGCGGTCGCGATTCCGTCCCTGATACTCGTGCTGCTGATTGCGATCTGGGTTCTCAGCGCGGTATCCGTTCAGGCGCAATGCGCGGAGGCAGCTCGCGTCGGAGCCCGTGCGGCTGCTCGCGGAGAAACCGACGAAGTAGTGCGCTCGTGGTCGAGAAGGGCCGCACCACGCGGTGCCGAAATATCTGTCACCCACGGCGGCAATTTTGTTGTGGTGCAGGTCCGCTTAGGTGTCCGGGCAACCGGGGGACTCGCTGGAATCATGCCCGCAATCAACATCACGATGTCCTCAACAGCGCCGCTCGAATCAGCGGAAACAATCTGATCGGACCTCAAAACCCACCCTCTGTTGAACCGTGGGTTACAGCGGGAGGAAGAACAGTGAATTCTACCGGCATGGACCGGTCATACCTGTACGGGCGCCCCGGCTTGCGGCACCGCGGCGAATCTGACGACCAGCACACGCCGGGCCGAAAGCGCCCCGGCGACACGGGCTCGGCGACCATCCTCATGCTTTCCGCATTCCTCGTTCTCGGGACCTTCACCGGTGCCGTCCTGATGGTCGCAATGATCGCGGTCTGTCGCCAGCGGGCCGCGAACGCCGCCGACATGGCCGCGCTCGCGGCCGCGGGCGACCCATCGGGCGACCCGCTGTCCATGTGCGCACGTGCACGCGACATCGGGCTCGCGAACCACGGCCGTGTCGTGTCCTGCACGATATCGGGGGACACCGTGGAAATCGCAGCGGCGATCGAGCTTCCGGGCGCGCTCAGGGGCCTTGGACCGCTGGTTGCGCGAGCCCGCGCCGGCCCGTGGGACGGCGCCAGCAGTGATGATATTGCCGGCACCACCATCGCGGCGTCGGCTGACAGCCTACGAAGGCGTGTCCCGACCAGGTCCGGCCGGATCGAGTTGCCGCAGTACGGTCTCCAGCAACCGGCGCGCGGCCGGCTTGTCCAGCGGCTCGTTCCCGTTGCCGCACTTTGGCGACTGCACGCACGATGGGCAGCCAGCGGTGCACTCACAAGCCGCGATCACGTCTCGAGTCGCCCGGAGCCACGGTTCACCGCGCAGAAAGCCCCGTTCGGCGAAACCGGCTCCACCCGGATGGCCGTCGTAGACAAATACCGTGGTCCGGCCCGTGTCCGGATGCAGTGCGGTGGACACTCCCCCGATGTCCCACCGATCACATGTCGCGAACAGCGGGAGGATGCCGATCGCCGCGTGTTCAGCCGCATGAACCGCGCCAGGGACATCATCCTCGTCGATCTCCGCCTCGGCCAACAACCCGTCGGTCACCGTGTACCAGACTGCCCGGGTACGCAGATGCCGTGGGGGAAGGTCGAGCGGCTCCTCTCCGACGACCCGTCCGGTCACGATCTGGCGCCGCTGGTAGGCCACTACCTGACTACTGACCTCAACCGTCCCCAGCTGCAGTTCGACCTCGCCTACCGTCCGGGAACGGGCCACGTCCAGCACCTTGATGTCCGTCAGCTCCCGGGCCCACGTCGTCCAGTCGGGCGTGTCCGCCTCAACGAAGGCGACCGCCACGTCAAGGTCGAGTTCGATGACCACGTAAAAACTGCCCTGGTGGAGATAGACCGCTCCACGGTGGACCGTCGAGTGCGACGTCGCGGCATCCACCGTCCCGAGCAGGCGCCCGGTCGATGCCTCGACGATCCGCACGGGCGCACCACCAACGCCACGGATATCAACATCAGGTCGGTAACGGTGGGTCCAGTACCAGCCTGCCGGCCGACGCCGGAGCCGGCCACGACGCACCAGGTCATCGACCGTGGTGCGGGCAGCCGGCCCGAAAAGATCAAAATCGGCCTCGGTCAGCGGCAGTTCCGCGGCCGCGCACTCGAGATGGGGGCCGAGCACATAGGGGTTGTCAGGATCAAGCACGGTGGCCTCGACCGGCCGACCGAACACGGCCTCCTGGTGGTGCACGAGATAGGTATCGAGAGGATCATCACGAGCGACCAGGACCGCAACGGCTCCCTGACCGTTACGACCCGCACGGCCAGCCTGCTGCCACAACGAGGCAAGAGTGCCCGGATACCCGGTGATAATGGCGGCATCCAGCCCGGTAACGTCCACACCCAGTTCCAAAGCGTTCGTCGCGGCAACCCCGAGCAGCCGTCCCGAGCGCAGATCCGCCTCCAGCGCCCGGCGTTCCTCCGGCAGGTAGCCCGCGCGATAGGCCGCGACCCGGTCCGCGAGATCCCTCGAAACGTCCGACAACGTTCGGCGGGCCGACTGCGCGACTACTTCCGCCGCCCTGCGCGACCGCACGAACACAAGAGTACGGACGCCGTCGGTGACGAGATCGGCAAGCAGGTCCGAGGCTTCCGCAGTCGCCGAACGGCGCACCGGCGCACCGTTGTGACCATGGATCGGCGACTCTCCGTGTCCTTCAGATCCCATCCCACCGGGCGTCGGCGCCACCACAGCCGATGCGGGCGGCCGCCAAGAGGTGACGAGTGGAGGTTCATACAGCACAAACCGGGTCGCGCCTCTCGGGGAGGCGTCATCGTCGACGACCTCGACATCGAGCCCGGTAAGGCGGCCAGCGGAGCGGCCCGGGTCGGAGACAGTCGCCGATGCCAGCACGAACACGGGCGTCGACCCGTACCGCGCAGCCACCCGTCGCAGCCGCCGCAGTACGTGTGCGACGTGGGAACCGAACACGCCCCGATAGCCGTGACACTCGTCGACCACGACGTATCGAAGGCCCCGCAGGAATGCGGCCCACCGCCGATGGGACGGCAACACACCGTGGTGCAACATGTCAGGATTGGTCAACACGAACGTCGCGTGAGCCCGGACCCAGTCACGTTCGGACGCGGATGTGTCGCCGTCGTACGTGGCGGCGCGTACTCCGGTCAGGTTGAGCGCACGAACAGCGCGGAGCTGGTCGTGCGCCAGTGCCTTGGTGGGAGCGAGATAAAGCGCCCGGGCCGACGCTTGGGCCAGCAGGACACTGAGCACGGGCATGAGGTATCCCAGCGACTTACCCGACGCCGTACCGGTCGCCAGTACGACGCTGCGTCCGCCATGTGCATGCTCGGCGGCGCGCACCTGATGGGTCCACGGCTCATCGATCCCGACGGCACGCAGCCGTGAGACCAGCACGGGATCTGCCCACACCGGCCAGGGAAGCTGCGTACCAATCCGGGCCGGTACATGCTCCACGTGTGTCACGCACCGCCGCCGGCGGGCGTCCGCAAAAAGTCGATCAAGAATCACCGCACCGCGATCCGGTGCGTCTTCGGGCACCACGGTTC
>NZ_CAUVXI010000336.1:0-3458 GCF_963555845.1 Protofrankia sp. Cas8
ACGACACGAAGAAATCCCACCGCGGCGCCGGCCCCCCAGACGAAACCTCCACAGCAGCAGATCATGCCACCCGCAACCACCCTCGACTTGGCACACCTGGCAACACAGGTCGACGGGTTGGCAGCCCCCCGGCCGCGGCCCGTCACAGATCAGTTGCCCAGGGAGCTTTTTTCCGTCAGGACTCGGTCGAGGGGGAAGGTTCATCCCCGCCATACCGCCCCCTACAAGCCCCTGGCGGCGTTGTCGTCCCACGCGGTAGCGGTCCATGGTGGTGCGGGATTTCCAGCGGCCTTGGCGCAGGACGGCGGGTTCGGGGATGCCGTGGGCGGTAGGCCTCGGTGGCGAAGCCGCGGCGGGTGGAGCGGCCGGTGAGGCCGGCGGCGGTGGCTCGCCGGGCGAGGATGTCGGCAACGGCGCGGTCGGACCGCCGTTTCTCGGCGAGGTGGCCGTGGCGGTCAATGCCGCGGAACGCCGGGCCGGTGGTGAGGCCGGCGGCCGTGGTCCAGGCGCGCCAGGCGCGGACCGGGCACGTCGGCAGGTGCGAGCCGCAGGGCAGGTTGACCAGCGCGCCGGCGCCGTTCTGGTCGGTTTTCGACCGGCGGATGTGCAGGCGCAGGCCGTGGTCGTCCTCGGGAGGTCCTCGATGTCAAGAGCGACGAGTTCGCTGCGGCGTAGCGCGCCGGCGTAGGCGATGAGCAGCAGAGCCCGGTCGCGCAGGTCGGCGAGCCGCACCCCGTGCCCGTCGAACTCCATGATTTCGATCATGGCGCGGATGTCGCGGGTGCGGGTCGGGGTGACCTGGGCGGGGGCGACGGTGCAGGGTGCAGTCGCAGGCAGCTTCGGTGAAGTAGCCGGGGTAGCGCCGGCGAGCCAGACCAGCGGCAGGTGGTGGCCGACGCCGAGGCGGCGGGCGTCATCGCGGTGCAGATCAGCGCCTGAGCGGCGGGTGGGGCCTGCTGGCAGCGGTCGAGGAGCGCCGGCGCTCCAGCGAGGCACTGGATGATCTGTCCGTCGCGGGCGTAGGCGGCGGCCGACGGTCAATGCCATTGATCGACCGACTACCGCAACTACGCCCCGTAATCAAGATCCTCCGGCAGATTCAGGGAATCGAACCAAAGAATCAACGCCCCGACCTGGACACCTTCTATTCGATCAGCCATCAGACCTCATAGCTCTTACCTATTTGCCCAGGTCAGGGCATTGTTACGCATCGTGGTGGACCTAACGCACCAGAATAAGAACCGTTTGATCTTTGTTCAGGGTCCCGAAATCACTATCCGCCCGGTCGCCACGCGTCCGCCCACCAGGGACGTTGCTCGGTGAGCGCCGGTCCGGCAACATCATCCAGAGATTCGAACACACGTTCCGCATACCTGGCGGTCCCAGACGTTCCGGTCCGTCTGGTGACCGTGATCGTAGGGATTGTCGTCGCACTAACGTTCTTGTTCGGCTTCGGCAACGTCGCTACGCTCGGTATCCGCCTGGGAGTTCCGACGTACGTCGCGTTCCTCGTCGCGCCAGCGGTCGATCTCTCCGTCGTGGGAACCGTTGACCGGACTACCGGGCGGACGATCAGCGTGTCGTAGGCGGCGGGTGGTGGCCGGTCGGTAGATGTCACGCAGTTCCCAGTGAGAGGACTGCGTGTGGATGTCCGATAATTGTGATCGTGTGATTGATCTGATCGATCCGCCGGTGTGGGGTCGGGTGGTCCCGATGGTTGGCGTCGAACCGTTCTGCGTGGTGGACGAAGCGGGCCGGCCGGTCGAGCCGATCCGACGGTTCCTGCGTGATCTTGTAGCGCAGGGATGTTCGGCCACGACGATTCGCAGCTATGCGTTTGCGTTGCTGCGCTGGTGGCGGTTCCTGCGGGCGGTGGAGGTGGAATGGTCGAAGGCGTGTCCGGCGGAGGCACGGGATTTCGTGCTGTGGTTGCAGCGGACCAGTAAGCGCCGTCGGTTGCCGCGAACCGATTCCGCGAGTACGGCAGGAACGGTGAACTCGATTACCCGTAAGCGGTTCCAGGACGACAGCTATATGGTGGCCACGATTCGGCATTCGAACGCGGTCGTGCGGTCATTTTATGTGTTCTGGATCGAGCGGGGTGAAGGGCCGCTGGTCAATCCGGTGGTGCTGGCTCGGGGGCGGGGGCGGCGTCCTCATGCGCACCACAACCCGTTGGAGTCGTTCCGGGCCGAGGGGCGGCTGCGGTATAACCCGCCGGCGCCGAAATGCCGGCCGCGGGCGATGCCGGACGGGTTGTGGGAGCAGCTGTTCACAGCGATGCGTTCGGACCGTGACCGGGCGATCCTGGCGTTGGCGGTCAGTACCGGCGCTCGCGCCGGGGAGCTGCTGGGGATGCGCGGTGCCGATCTGGACTGGGGCGATCAGCTGATCCAGGTCCGGCGCAAGGGGACACGGGCGCCGCAGTGGCTGCCGGCCAGCCCGGAGGCGTTCGTGTGGCTGCGCCTGCACGTGGAGGAGATCGGCGGACTGGGTGCCGATGCGCCGGTCTGGCAGACGCTGCGCCGTCGTGCCCGCGACGGCGGCCCACCCGGTCGCGTGCCGTTGAACTACGAGGCGCTGCGGGCGGTGCTGCGTCGCGCGAACGGCCTACTGGGCACCAACTGGACCATGCACGACCTGCGGCATACCTGCGCCCTGCGCATGATCCGGGATGCTCGGCTGTCGCTGCGCGACGTGCAGACGATCCTCGGACACGCTCACCTGAGCACGACCGAGACCTACCTCGTGGAAGACGACCTTGAGGTGATCCGCCGAGTACGGGACCACCTCGCCAGCCGCGACGAGCAGCCCGCGCCGTCAGCCACCGGCGACGCGACGGCCCCGTATCGGGCTGAGGACCTCACCGTGCTGTTCGGGCAGGCCGGCCGATGACGGCAGCGCCCGCACCGGTCAGCGCCGAGGTGGCCGCCACCACGATGAGCACGGCGCGGGTCGGGCTGTTGAACTGGGCGAGCGCCGCACTGGTACTGGCGGAGATCCCGACGTTGCCGATGTTCCCCGCGGACCGCCACGGCGAGCAGTGGATTCGGGGAGCCGGCCGGGTTCTTCGCTGGCTCGGCGAGCACCCGGGGTCGGGGTGGCAGCAGCGGTGGGCGGCGGCCGAGGGGAACCGTTACGAGTGGATCGACCCGCTGTGCGCCCGCGAGGGGCTGAGCCTTTGGGCGGGTAAGGACGAACTACGCCGCGGCCTGGTCGGGCTGCTGCTGTGTCGGGCGATTCTGCCCAGCTACGACTTCATCCGCCGCTACCGGCCGTGCGCACTGCTCAGCCACACCCAACAGGTCGTCAGCCCGGCGCTGTTCGCCCGGCTCGGACGTGAAGCCCAGGTCATGGGCCTGTCCGGCCGGCAGCAAGGCGAGACGCTGGCGTTGATCGCCAGGGTCGTGCTGGTCACCGGCAAGACGGTGGAGCAGTTGGCCCCGGACGACCTATTC
>NZ_CAUVXI010000337.1:0-3264 GCF_963555845.1 Protofrankia sp. Cas8
TGCCTGCTCCATCATCGCCGCGTCCGTTCCCTTCCCGCCTGACACCAGGCCATCGGTACCTCCAGTAACTCCAGTACCTCCAGTGTACTTCGTGGAGGCCGCCCCCGGGCACGGCCAAGCACCGATTCCGCTCCGCCGGACACGACCGGGCCATCGTTGGTGTGGGCACCCGCTGCCGCCTCAGCGAACCCTCCGACGCAGCGCGGCGCCCAACCGGAACTCAGTACTGGCGTCCGCACCCCTGTCCCGCCGCCGGCTGGACGCTGTTGACCTGGCGATGACGCCTCATTGATGCTTTTGGTGCCTGCCCGCTCACTGGCTCTCGGCATACTGCGTGTGAGCTTTCCGGTGGTGGATCACGGTTCCATCCACCGTCGAGCCGGCGCGGGATTGCTGCGCTGCAGGCTCGACGAGGGGCAGTTCGCGCCGCAGTCTAGACAATACCAATGCGATATCATCGTCGGACGTCACGATGATGGTGGCCGCTTCACGCGGAATCCACCGCGGAACCCGAGAGAGAGCAACCCCAGCGCCGCGATGATGATTATCAGGATGCCGTAGCTGCTGGTCATGAAGCCACCGACCTTGCCCGCGGCGGTGGCCGCCGGGTTGCGGCGCGGGCCCGCCGGCAGGTTCGTGGTGCCGCCGATGAGGACCCCCATCCCGTTGTCGGCCTCGGTGACATCGCTCAGGGGTAAACATTCACCTGGTTTAGGGATCTTGCTGTAGGTGACGGTTCGTGGGCATGGCTGTGGGCCGCGCCGGGCGGGGCTGGCGTGGTGGGGTCGGGCGGGGCGGGGTGCCCGTCAGGTGGGGACGACGGCGGCCGGTGGCATCCAGGGGCTGCCGCGGAACGCGAGGCGTAGTGCGTGCAGGGCGGAGACGCCGTGTTTGCGGGCGGTGGAGAGGTAGCTGGCGATCTGGAGGCGGCAGGCGGTCGCGGCGGCGGAGGTGAGCCGGCCGGAGATCTTCTGCTGGGTCTTGAACGGCCGTAGATCGCGTTCGCTTTGGTTGTTCGTCGGCCACACATCGAGGTCGAAGACGAAACGGAGCACGTCCTGTTGCCGATCACGCAGGCATTCGAGCAGGCAGCGGCCAACCGGCTGCTTCCTGCCCTTCTCGGCCGGGGGGACGTCGGCCAGGCCGACGCGGACCGCGCCGCGGTACTCGGCGATCAGCGGGTCGCGCAGTGCGGCGGGGATCTCGGCCAGCCCGGCCGTGCGGGCGAGGTTGGCCTGGTGGACCAGGCCGCGCAGCGACTCCTGGAGCTGGACCGGCCAGGCCGCCTCCGGGTAGGTCTCGACCGCGTCCTGGAGGTCACGCAAAAGGTGCGAGACGCACAACTGGTGGAGGAAACCGGCGAATTCCTCGCAGTCGTAGAGGGCGTAGCGGTCGTGGACGACGACCCCGAGCATCCGGCCGAGCAGGAACACCCCGAAGCTGGCCTTGTCACGGCCTCCCAGCATGAACAGCAGCGTCGACGCCGAGAGCACGTAGCGCTTCTCGCCCTTCGGGCCGACCTTCAGCGGCGTCTCGTCGAACCCGGCGACCTTCTCCCCGGCGATCCGCTGTTCGATCTCGGCGACCGGCTCCTCGACCGCGTCTGCGCCCAGGGCCAGCAGCGAGTGCAGCCAGCCCGCCGAGACCGTCACCCCGCACAGCTCGACGATCGCCTCCCGGGTCCGCTCGACCGGCAGGTGCTGGCGGACCAGGAAGGACAACGCGAGCGCGCGCAGCTGCGGCCCGTAGGACACCGGCGCCCCGGACACCCCGTCCGGCCGGGCGGCCACGTGGCGGCGTCCGCAGCCGCACGCGACCTGGTAGAGATCGTGCTGGGTAACGCCGACCCGTGCCGGGGTGAGGTCGTGGGACTGGTGCGAGCGGGCGATCCCCACCACCGCCGCGTCCGCCAGCGCCGCCCCGCAGCCACACGCCCCGACCGGGAAGTGCGGCTCGACCCGGTCCGGGTCCTCCCGCCAGGCCAGTGTCTGCCCGTCCGCGCCAGGCTGCTTGCCGCGCTTCTTCTTCCCTGACCCGGACCCACCCGCAGGGGGCCGCGGGGTCTTCCGCCCCGGGACCACGTCGTCACTCGACGGGGACAACGACGAGTTCCTCGAGTTCCGCGACGCCTTGCGCTCCAGGTCAGCGACCTTCGCCACCAGCTCGGCGATCACCCTGTCCCGGTCCTCGAGCTGCCGGTCCCGGTCCGCCAGCTCCGCCCGCAGCTCACCGAGCAGCTCCGCCTGCGCGCGCACGAGAGCGATCACGCCCTCAAGCGGCATCTCCTCCAGCGGCGGCACTCCATCACGTCACCACACACATCAGACCTGGTGCGCCGAGCATCCGAACAACATCCGAACCAGGCTCACAACCCGACTACCCACAGCAACATCAACAAAGAACCTGAATGCTTACCCTTTCGCCGTCCCACATACTGCCGGTCGTGGCCGCCACGACCGCGTGCGTGCCGCATTCCACCAGCCCCACCAACCGGATCTGCGGGAAAGGCCGCCGGGTACCGCCGCGCGCCTTCTCGAATGCCGTGAGGTTCTCCGTGGTGTCTGGAACGTCGATGTTGACACCGTCGATGGCCATGAGCCGCCATGAATGCAGCCACGCACCCGCCGTGCCCAGCTGTTCGAGCGGGACCGCGACCCGCTCGAACAGCAGCTTCAACGGCTCCTCAGCCAGCCGCTCCCGTGCCTGGCTGAGCGCGCTTGTCAACGGCACCGTCCACTCGTCCCGCCAGACCGCCATGAACCGCAGGCCGCCCACCAGGCGACGCAGGACCTCCTCGTAGCCGTCTCGAAACACCGCGAGCGCGACCACGAAATAGACAACGACGTGCGCGGGAAGCAGCCGGTCCCGTTTCTCCCGCTTACCTGTCTCGGTAAGGACCTCGTCCACGACATCTCGTGAGATAATCCGCGCGAGCACACCCACCGAAATATGGTCCGTAAGACGTCCCGTCCTCGACGGCTCCTCCGCTGAATCCACACACCATTCTATCGTGGCGATCAGCGCGCGGAAGGATGCTACACGTTCAGCCGCACACCCCAAGACAGCAGCGAAACAACAAGATCAATTTGATCTTGTTGGTGCCGGTTCTTATCTTAGCGGCATTGCTGCCAGTAGACCTGTGACATACAACCAGGCCTGGGCCGACGACGCCTCGCTACGGAAAGAGCCCACCGCCCGGGCGAACAACTCCTCGTGCCCCGCCTCCCACCGGTCGACATCCTCATCGCCTACACTGCCATCCGC
>NZ_CAUVXI010000338.1:0-3236 GCF_963555845.1 Protofrankia sp. Cas8
CTATGATCATGGATGCGGCGAACGCGATCAGATGCCGGGGGGCGTCGGACAGCCCGACCGATGCGAACGGACCGTCCAACAGGTGGGCAACCGCGGGTTCCCCGAGTGACCCCAGCCCCAGGGTGCAGATCGTGATACCCAGTTGAGCACCGGCCAGCATCAGCGAAACGTCCTCCATCGCCCGCAGGGTGGTCTGTGCGCGGGTGGATCCGCTCTGCGCCACCGGTTCGACGGCGCTCCGGCGGGCCGAGATCAACGCGAACTCGGCACCCACGAAGAACGCGTTGAGGAGCAACAGAACGACGGCGAGGCAGACAGCGACCGGGTTGCTCACCGCACCGCGTCCATCATGCCCGGGCTGTGCCGACCCTGGTGCGCCGGCGACCGACCCTGGTGCGCAGGGGGCCGGCCCCGGTGCGCGGGCGGAAGAGCCAGGTGGACACGGTCCACCCGGCGACCGTCCATCAGCTGGACGGTCAGACCGACGCCGTCGACATCGACGATGTCGCCGGTGACGGGCAGCCGGCCGAGCCTGTCTGCGATCAGACCCCCGAGGGTCTGGTAGGCGTCGTCCAGCGGCAACCGCACGCCGACGGTCTGCACAACCTCGTCAACGCGGAGCAGACCGGACAGCAGCCATGTTCCGTCCTTACGCCGCTGCGCGTGCGCGCCCACCCGGTCGTGCTCGTCCACCACATCGCCGACGAGCTCCTCGATCAGATCCTCGATGGTGACCAGACCGTCCGTTCCGCCGAACTCGTCGATGACAACCGCCAGCTGCAGGCCGCCGCGGCGCAGGGTCTCCAGCAGCGGGTCGAGTTCCATCGTGGACGGTACGACCAGATGATCAATCATGACGTCGCCGACGGTCACCGTTTCCCGGTCCTCCTCCCCGACCGCAACGGCGTGCTTGACGTGGATGAGACCGACGACGTCGTCGAGACCCTGGCCGACCACCGGAAAACGGGAGTGCCCGGTCCGGCGGGCCATGGCGATGACCTCGCCGACCGGGTCGTCGACCTGGACGGTACGCATCCGGACCCGGGGAGTCAGGACGTCCGCCGCCTGCTTGCCCCCGAACGCCAGCGAACGCTGGAACAGCGTCGCGGTCTCCGGCGCGAGTGTGCCCTTTTCCGCGGACCTACCCACCAGGGAGAACAGCTCCTGCGCGGATCGGGCGGAGGCGAGCTCCTCCTGGGGCTCGATGCCCATCCGACGCAGCAGGCCGTTGGCGGTTCCGTTGAGGAGGCGGATCGGGTAGCCGGTCACGCGGCTGAAGCCTCGCGCGAACCCCTGTACCGCGCGAGCGGTGGGCAGCGGACGGGCAACCGCCAGATTCTTCGGCACCAGCTCGCCATAGATCATCGTTGTGGCCGTGGCGAGCGCCAGGGCGATCGTCCCGCCGACGCCCCGGACCGCTCCCCCGGGTACGCCGAGGGATTCCAGTGGCCCGTCGAGGATGCCCGCGATCGCCGGTTCGGCGAGGAAACCGATCGCCAGATTGGTGATGGTGATCCCCAGCTGCGCTCCGGACAGCTGGGTCGAAAGATTCGCGAGGGCCGACAGGACACCGGCCGACCGCCTGTCACCCGCGTCGGCGGCGCGCGTCACGCGTGAACGGTCAACCGTCACCATGGCGAACTCCGCGGCGACGAAGACCCCGCAGATCACCACCAGGACGACACTGAGCAGGACAAGGAGCCACTCTGTCATCGCAGCCTGCCCAGGTCGGCTCGCTCCGGGGCAGGCGTCGGACTATGACCGGGTAGATCGGGACTGGGCATGACCCTCTCGAAGATCGACACGATGGGACTCGACACGTCGAAACCCGACGCGGCGCGGGTGGCCACCGACCCTCCGCGACCGGACGCCGCTGACAACCGACACCCTGACAAGGTCCGCTGACCCACGCAACATGGCCTGACACATGTCCCCCAAGAATGCCCGCGCCACTGCGTGGCCCGGTCCACCGGCCGGTGCGGGGGGGATCAGTCGATCTCGAAGAGGCCCTGGCGCACGGCGTACATGACCGCCTCCATACGCGAATGAAGCTGCAGCTTGTCCAGAATATTACGGACATGATTCTTCACTGTGTTCTCACTGATGAACAGTTTGCGCGCGATTTCCCGGTTCGCTCGACCCCCCGCGACCAGCTTGAGGACCTCCAGTTCGCGGGCGGTGAGGTGCGGCGCGGGTACCCGGCTCGGCCGGTCGTCCGATCCGCGCGCCAGGGTGGCGAACTCGACCATCAGCTTCGACGCCATCGAGGGGCTGATCAGGCTCAGTCCGTTGTGCACGGCACGGACTGCACCCGCAACCTCGTGCGGAGGTATCGATTTGAGGAGATAACCGACCGCACCGGCCTTTATCGCTTCGAACAGGTCGGACTCGTCATCACTGACCGTCAACATCACAATCTTCGCGGTCGGCACTTCCCGCTTGATGGCGCCCGCCGCATCAATACCGTCGCGGTGCGGCATCCGGACGTCCATCAGGACGATGTCCGGAGTGGTTCCCGTTGCGATCACGACAGCCTGCCGGCCGTCGGCGGCGCGACCGACGACCGTGATGTCCTCCTCAAGATCGAGAACGGTCTCCAACCCCTGCAGAAACAGCTCGTGATCGTCAACAACGAGCACCCGGATGGGTTCGGGCTGAGGCGCCACCGGCGGCAGGACGCTGACCATCAGAGATCGGAACTACCAGGCACGGGAGGTTCGACGACGACCTGCCACCGGACGGACGAGATGCGATCGACCCATGTGCCCACTCTATGTGACGGTGGTCCTACGTAGAGCCGAGTCTTCCTGCCGGTGCTGATCGAGTCGCGCACGGACACCGCTTCCGACATATCGGAATGGTACGCGCCGCCGCCCCATCGCACCGCCAGCGACACACTATGATCTTACCCGCGAACGTGGTGATTCATCAACCCCGAACCGGACGTATCGTGCGCGCCGCAGCGGGTGGGCCAACGGGGTCCGATCCCGGGGCTCCCGCACCCGCGCCCACCATGGAGCTACGCTAAGTAACATTGTGCATGTCCAGCTCGCGTCCCCTCGGACCCGAACCATCGCGGGGCAGGACTCTGGACCCCTGCGACGCCGCGTCCCTGTTGCCGGTCGCTCCTAGTGGCGCCTGGAGCCGATCAAAGGCAACCTGACCCCATGGTCGCATCCTCACTCAGCACACCCCGGCTGCATCTCAAACCCGGCACCGCATGGTCGGACGCCTAC
>NZ_CAUVXI010000339.1:0-3194 GCF_963555845.1 Protofrankia sp. Cas8
CCGCCGCAGGTATGCGGTAAGCGCGGCGGAGACCGGCCATCTCGATCTGCACCGGCGGACGCAGCTGGGCGTCGCCGTGGTCGCGGCGGATCGGGCCCATTGCGTCGAGGTCGTCCAGGCGTGTGAAGGTCTTCTTTCGCAACGCCCGGAGCTGGAACTGCTCTCGGCGCGAATGCGCTATCTCTCCGATGAGGACCTGGAGTCCGACGAGGGTATGGACGGACCGCGATCGGTGGCGCGGTCGTGATGACGGGAGGAAGCCATGGCTGACCCTGCTCGGGCGCGCCGGCTCGCGGTGCGTATCCGCGAGGTGGTCGCCGCTGCCTTGGAACGGCAGGTGAAGGACCCGCGCCTGGGGATGGTCACCGTGACCGACACGCGGGTCACCCCGGACCTGACCGAGGCCACCGTCTTCTACACGGTCTACGGCGATGACCTCGACCGGATGGAGTCGGCGCGCGCGCTGGAGTCGGCCAAGGGCCTGCTGCGTAGCCAGGTCGGCCGGCAGACCGGTGTCAAGGTCACTCCTACCCTGACCTTTGTCCACGACCGTCTGCCTGACGACGCCCGTCATCTCGAGGACCTGATTCTCACCGCGCGGGAGCGGGACGCGGGCCTCGCGGGCGTCCGGGTCGGCGCCCGGCCGGCTGGGGAAGCCGACCCGTACCGTAAGCCGCGTGTCGAGGCCGACGAGTCAGACGAGGCCGGCGCGTCCGACGCGTCCGACGCCGACGAGCGCGACGAGGAAATGATGGGGGACACGCTGCGATGACCGACGTGACAAGCCTCGCCGACCTGTCCCTGCTCCCGGTTCCCCACGCGGGCGAGGGGACGGGCCGGGCGGGGTCCACGTCCGGCGAGGGCGAGGCGGTCGGCGAGCAGCGGGACCGCGCGGTCGAGGCGATCCGCTCCGCGTCCCAGAGCGGGGAGAACATCCTGCTGGTCGCGCACGTCGACCCGGACGGCGACAGCCTGGGTTCGGCGATCGCGCTGGGGCTTGCGCTGCGTGCCCTCGGGGCCAGAGCGTCGGTGTCATTCGACAGCGACCCGTTCGTGGTACCGCGCTCCCTGACGTTTCTGCCCGGCCAGGATTTCCTTGTCCCGCCGTCCCTGGTCGCGGCGACACCAGACCTCGTGGTGACGCTGGATGCGGGCAGCCTGGCCAGACTCGGGGCGCTGGGCCGGGTCGCCACCCGGGCACGGCGAATGGTTGTGATCGACCATCACGCCTCGAACACGCGGTTCGGGGACATCAACCTGATCGACCCGGACGCCGCCTCCACCAGCGTGATGGTCACCGGCGTCATCGACGCGCTCGGGGTTGAACTCGATCACGATATGGCTGTCGCGATCTACACGGGCCTGATCACCGATACCGGTTCGTTCCGATACAGCGTGACCACGCCGGATGTCCACCGGTTGGCCGCGCGGTTGTTGGGCACCGGGATCCGCCACGATCTGATCACTCGTACGGTGTGGGACACCCACCGTTTCGGCTACCTGCGGCTGCTGGGTGAGCTGCTCGGCCGAGCCCGCCTGGAACCCGAGCACGACCTGGTGTGGACGTGGTGTGCCTACGCGGACCTCACCGCCGCGGGTCTCACCCTCGATGAGATCGAGGGTGTGATCGATATCGTCCGGACCACGGCCGAAGCCGAGGTGGCGGTCGTCTGCAAGCAGGACGCCACGAACATCTGGAAGGTTTCGGTGCGTTCCAAGGGTGGCATCGACGTCGGTGCGGTCTGCACCGCGCTCGGGGGTGGTGGCCACCGCTTCGCCGCCGGCCTGAGTTCCACCGAAGCTCTGGAGCCGACCATGGCGACCCTGCGCGCCGCGCTGGTCCGGGCCCCCAGACTGCCGGGCTGATGGCTGGTGCGACCGCCGCGCTCGGCGTGGACGGGCTGGTCGTCGTGGACAAGCCGACGGGGCTCACCTCGCATGACGTGGTGGCCCGCGCTCGGCGGGTCCTGCACACGCGGCGGGTCGGGCACGCCGGCACGCTCGACCCGATGGCGACCGGTGTGCTGGTACTCGGGGTGGGCCGGGCGACCCGCCTCCTCGGTCATCTCGCGTTGACCGACAAGGTCTACACCGCGACCATCCGCCTCGGTGAGTCGACCACCACCGACGATGCACAGGGTGAGGTTGTCGCCGTGCGTGCGGTCGAGGTCGACGAGGCGCGGCTCGCCGTCGCCATGGCGGCTCTCACCGGCCCGATCGACCAGGTGCCGTCCGCGGTCAGCGCGGTCAAGGTGAACGGCGTCCGGGCCTACGCCCGGGTACGCGCGGGTGAGCAGGTCGTCCTTGCGGCGCGGCGGGTCACGGTGAGCCGGTTCGAGTTACTTGCCCGCACCGGCGTTGACCTTGATGTTGCCGTCGGCTGTTCCAGCGGCACCTACGTGCGTGCGCTGGCCCGGGACCTCGGCCGGGCGTTGGGCTGTGGCGCGCACCTGTGCGCCCTGCGCCGGGTGTCGGTGGGACCGTTCGATCTCACCGAGGCGCTCACCCTGGACGCGCTGGCGCAGGCCGGCGTCGGCGCACTGCGTCCGCTGCCCGACGCCGTCGCCACGCTGTTTCCCTGTCGGGAGGTGGATGCCGATGCCGCTCGTGCGATATCCCACGGCCGGCGTCTTCCCCCGTTCGGGATACCCGGCACGTACGGTGTTTTCGGTCCGGCCGGCGAGCTTCTCGCTCTTGCCGAGGACGCGCAGGGCGGCTGCCGGTCGCTGGTGGTCTTCGCCGGAGCCTGAGCCGCAAACGGCACCGATAGGCTTTGGATGTGCAGCGGTGGCGCGGGGTGCTGGAGACGCCGGATGACTGGCCCGGCGGTGTTGTGACGATCGGGTTCTTCGACGGCGTCCACCGCGGTCACCAGCAGATCATCCGCCGGGCGGTGGAACGCGCCCACCGGGCGGGACAGCTCGCGGTCGTGCTCACGTTCGACCCCCATCCGGCCGAGGTCATCCGACCGGGCAGCCATCCGGCGCTGCTGACGACGCCGGCTTTCAAGGCGGAACTACTGGAACGGCTCGGTGTCGACGCGCTGTGCGTCCAGCCCTTCACTCCCGAGTTCAGCCGGGTACCAGCGGACGGGTTCGTCCACGACATGCTTCTGCATCGGCTGCGGCCGAGCGCCGTGGTGGTCGGGGAGAACTTCACCTATGGTCACCGGGCGGCCGGGAACCTGGAGACCC
>NZ_CAUVXI010000340.1:0-3178 GCF_963555845.1 Protofrankia sp. Cas8
AATCACGGGGTACCGGGCACCGCGGGGCGGCCTCCGGCCGGCGGTCGAACGGCTGCTGACCCGTCGGGACGTCCCGCTGCGGGAGAAGACCCTGTGGCGGATGCTGTACGAGACCGCGGGCCGGGCCGCGGAGATCCTCTGGTGCGCTGTCCGGCGATCGTTGATAGCGATCTTTCGAGCTTTGTGTGCCGAAACGGCCGTTGTTGATCGCACAAAGCTCGAAAGATCGTTTTGATTTAGAGCAGTGACCGCAGGACGTAGGGCAGGATGCCGCCGTTGCGGTAGTACTCGGCCTCCCCCGGCGTGTCGATGCGGACGACTGCGTCGAACCGCTTGTCGTCGGCCTGGACGAGCAGCGTCGGGGTCTTCTCGTCGACGCCGGCGAGCCCGACGATGGTGAACGTCTCCTCGCCGGTCAGGCCGAGCGAGGCCGCGGACTGCCCGGTCGGGAACTGCAGCGGTAGGACGCCCATCCCGATCAGGTTGGAGCGGTGGATCCGCTCGTAGGACTCGGCGATGACCGCTCGGACGCCGAGCAGGGCCGTACCCTTGGCCGCCCAGTCACGCGACGAACCCGAACCGTACTCCTTGCCGGCGAGGACCACCAGCGGCACTCCGTCGGCGGCGTATTTCTGCGCCGCGTCGTAGATCGCCAGCTGCTCGCCGTCGGGCAGGTGCCGGGTGACCCCGCCCTCGGTGCCGGGAGCCAGCATGTTGCGCAGCCGGATGTTGGCGAACGTCCCGCGGATCATCACCTCGTGGTTGCCGCGCCGGGACCCGTAGGAGTTGAAGTCCGTCGGCTCCACCCCGTGCTCCACGAGGTAGCGGCCCGCGGGTGACTCCCGCTTGATGGATCCGGCGGGCGAGATGTGGTCGGTGGTCACCGAGTCGCCGAGCAGCGCCAGCACGCGGGCGCCGACGATGTCCGGGCGCGGCGCCGGCGTCGCCGCCATCCCCTCGAAGTACGGTGGGTGGCGCACGTAGGTCGAGTCAGGTGCCCAGTGAAACGTCTGGGACACCTCGCCTCCGTCACCGGTCGGCAGCGACTGCCACTGCTTGTCGCCGGACAGGTCGCCGTAGTCCTCGGTGAACATCTCCGAGCGGATCGCGTCGCCGACCACCGCGGCCACCTCGGCCTCGCTCGGCCAGATGTCGCGCAGGTAGACCGGGTTGCCCGCCGTGTCGGTGCCCAGCGGGTCGTTGACCAGGTCGATGTCCATCGTGCCGGCGAGGGCGTAGGCCACGACCAGCGGCGGGGACGCCAGGTAGTTCATCTTGACGTCCGGGTTGATCCGACCCTCGAAGTTACGGTTACCCGACAGCACGCTGACCACCGCCAGGTCGCCGGCGTTCACCCCCTGGCTGATCTCCTCCTGGAGGGGGCCGGAGTTGCCGATGCAGGTGGTGCACCCGTAGCCGACCAGGTTGAACCCGAGCTTGTCCAGGTAGGGGGTGAGCCCGGCGCGCTCGTAGTAGTCCATGACGACCTTGGAACCCGGGGCCAGGGTGGTCTTGACCCAGGGCTTGCGGGTCAGGCCCCGGTCGACGGCGTTGCGGGCGAGGATGGCCGCGCCCACCATCACCTGCGGGTTGGACGTGTTCGTGCACGAGGTGATGGCCGCGATCGCGACCGCGCCGTGGTCGAGTGAGAAGCTGGTGCCGTCCGCGAGGGTCACCGGGGTCGGGTTGGACGGGCGTCCTTCGAGATCACCAGAAGTACCCGCAGCTGCCTTTGCCGGACCGGCATAGTCGGCGAGCGCGGTGCGGAACGCAGCCTTGGCGGTGCGCAGGGGGACCCTGTCCTGCGGGCGCTTCGGGCCGGCCAGCGACGGCTCGATCGTGGAGAGATCGAGGGTGAGGGTGGTCGTGTAGACCGGCTCGCGACTCGGGTCGTGCCAGAGGCCCTGCTCCTTGGTGTACGCCTCGACGAGGTCGACCTGCTCGCTGGGACGGCCGGTCAGCCGCAGGTAGGCCAGGGTCTCCGCATCCACCGGGAAGATGGCGCAGGTCGAGCCGTACTCGGGGCTCATGTTGCCGATCGTGGCCCGGTTGGCCAGCGGGACGTTGCCCACGCCCTCGCCGTAGAACTCGACGAAACGGCCCACGACACCGTGCGTGCGCAGCATCTCGGTGATGGTGAGGACGAGGTCGGTCGCGGTGGTTCCGGGCGGCAGCTCACCGGTGAGCTTGAACCCGACGACCGTCGGGATGAGCATGCTCACCGGCTGGCCGAGCATGGCGGCCTCCGCCTCGATGCCGCCGACACCCCAGCCGAGCACGCCCAGACCGTTGATCATGGTGGTGTGGCTGTCCGTGCCGACCAGGGTGTCGGGGTAGGCGAGCACGCCGTCGGCGGTCGCCCGGGTGAAGATCACCCGGGCGAGGTACTCCAGGTTGACCTGGTGGACGATCCCGGTGTTCGGGGGGACGACCGTGAAGTTGTCGAACGCGGCCTGGCCCCACCGCAGGAACTGGTAGCGCTCGCGGTTGCGGGCGAACTCCAGCTCGGTGTTGAGGGCGAAGGCGTCAGCCCGGCCGAAGACGTCCGCGATGATCGAGTGGTCGATCACCAGCTCCGCCGGCGCCAGCGGGTTGATCTTTGTCGGATCACCGCCGAGAGCGGCCATGGCCTCGCGCATGGCGGCGAGGTCGACCACGCACGGCACCCCGGTGAAATCCTGCATGATCACGCGGGCCGGCGTGAACTGGATCTCCTGGCTCGGCGTGGCGGCCGGATCCCAGGACGCGAGCGCGGTGACGTGGTCGGCGGTGATGTTGGCGCCGTCCTCGGTCCGCAGCAGGTTCTCCAGCAGGATGCGCAGACTGTACGGCAACCGGTCAGCTCCGGAAACCGCGTCCAGCCGACGGATTGTATACCTACGGTCACCCACCTTGAGATGACCTGTGCTGCCGAAGCTGTCCATATCTCCTCCTCGCCGCGTTCCCTCGCGGACCATCCTGGTGTTCGTTCCAGGAATTACCCGACCCGCCAGGGCCGGGACCAGTAATATCCTATTTACTTAGTATTGCTAAGGATATACCAGAAGATCAGTCGCCGTGCGCGAGGCTCCCGAAGTGTGGCGACAGGCCGGCGCCACCCCGAATGCTCCATATAACTGAGAGCGACCGTCACGTAATCGCTCAGGCGTTCTCAAGGAGATCCGGCGAGACGCTCGCC
>NZ_CAUVXI010000341.1:0-3170 GCF_963555845.1 Protofrankia sp. Cas8
AGCCACAAAACCCTCATCTCCCACGCAGCACCGCAGAAGGTAAGGTTTACCTACCCATCACCCTTCCCTTCAGCGCTCGTGGCGCACTTAAACGACAAGCTGAGGGAGCCCTCGTATTACAGTCGCTGTTTCGCCCTCGGTAGGGTTTTCAGAGCTTTGAGTAGCGGATGCGGCTGGTTCGTCGCGGCGACGGTGGTAACGGTGAGTGAGCGTGTCGGGGTGCCCGTCGTGCCCTGGCCGAGTCCTGGGCTTGGGAACTACACGCGTGTGACGTCGGGCGGCCGTGCCGCGTTGCTGAATTTGTGGAAAACATCAACGACAGCACGGCCGCTTGGGCCAGCATAGAAGATGTCGCCGACCGCGGTGGCCGGGTCGATGCCCAGGTCAGGGCGGTCCTGGGGCGGGTGATGGCGCAGCGGCGCAGCACCGGCGTGGCGTTCGACGAGGTGGCCGCGCTGGCGCCGGGGACACGGGCGAACTGCTGGCCGCTGGCGGAGGCGGCCGGGCATGAGGGGCCCCACCGGATGCAGGCCCTGCTGCGTTCCTACCGGTGGGACTGGAAGACACTGCGCACAGAGCTCGCGGGGCTGGTCACCGGGTGGCTGCCGGACAGCGACGGCGACCTGACCGGCCCGGGGATCGCGATCGACGAGACCGCCCACCTGAAAAAGGGGCGACGCGACCGCCTGCGTCGCTCCCCAGCACGCCGGCTGCACGGGCAAGGTCAAAACTGTGTGACCACCGTGTTCTGCGCCTACGTCACCGCGCACGGGCAGGCATGGGTCGACTTCGACGTGTACCTGCCGCAACGGTGGGCCGAGGACCCGGACCGCCGGAAGGCCGCCGGGGTCCCCGACGACCTGGCGTTCGCCACCAACCCCGAGCTGGCGATCGGCCAAGTACGCCGCGGCGCTGCCGGCGCGGTGGGCAGCCTTCGACGAGGTGTACGGGTGTTGAGCGTCTCTGAAAATGCCGACGGGCTGGGGTCGACGCGTCGTGGTACGTGCCGACGGGTGGAACCGGTCGCCGTGAGATCGTCCGTGTTCGTCGGCGGCGGCACCGTGCCGATGGTGGACGTGGAACGGCCCTCCCGGTGATCTCTTAGGCGGAGCTGAGCCGGGAGGGCCGCGGGTAGCGCTTGCCTCCGTCTTTCACGGGAGTGAGTGATATGCCGGGCTGACCTTGCCAGAACGTGATCGAGGTGCACCTGACCAGCAAGAATGCGATTTGTCTAGGACCGCATCGTTGTGAGGTAGGTGCACCTCTTCCGTGCAGGCTACGCCATCCGCCACGTGGGCTGATCGACTCGAGTTCGTCGGCGACGACGACCGGCTCGTCGCCTCCGTCGGGATCCTTCCGGTCCGGTTGTTGGCCGAGAAGCTCGGCCTGCGGGCCGGGCTGTCCACAGCGTGGGCGCGGCGCGGGTTCACCCCGCTCTACGACCGCGGCCAGCTCGCGGTCGACCTCGCGCTGACGCTGCTGCTCGGCGGAGAGGCGATCAGCGACTTCCAGGGCCTGCGCCACCTGGCCCCCGTGACCGGCCCCGTCGCGTCGACCCCGACGGTGTGGCGGTTCCTCGCCGAGGCCGACGACGAGACGCTCGCCCGGCTGGTCCGGGCACTCGCCGCGTTCCGCCGCCGGTGGTGGGGACTGCTGGCCGCCCGACCGGAGGGCTTCCCGTGGCTGACGGTCGCCGGCCGAGAACTGACCGGGATCACGGTCGTGGACCTGGACGTCACGCTCGTGCTCGCCGGCTCCGAAGGCAAGCAGAACGCGGCGGCCACCTACAAGGGGGGCATAGGGTTCGCCCCGAACCTCGCGACCTGCGACAACACCGACGACGTGCTGGTGATCGACCCACGACCCAATGCCACGTAGCCTAAGTTGATCTTTCCTGTTTGGTCTGGATGGATGTTGGATGTCCGGCGTATCGGTTCCAGGCGTTCCGCCTGGTTGTAGGCATGATCGTGGGGTGTGGAGCAGACTGGGGTGGTGCTACCGGCCGGCCGGGTGACCGACTGGATCTCGCTGGGCGTGCTGGCGTCGTGGGTGTCGCGGGACGCGGTCGACGAGGCGGTCGAGGAGACCGGCAAAGCCGCGAAGCGCTCGGACGGGACGATTCCCCCGCATGTGGTCGTCTACTTCGTGATGGCGTTGGCGCTGTTCGCGGACGAGGACTACGAGGAGGTCGCGGCGTCGCTGGCCGGGGTGCTCGCGGACTGGGGCGCTGGGTGGGAGCCGACGTCGAGCGGGCTTGCGCAGGCCCGTAAACGGCTGGGCCCGGAGCCGATGGCCGAGCTGTTCCGCGAGGTCGCGCGGCCGGTCGCCCAGGAGGACACCGGGGGTGCGTTCTTCGACGCGTGGCGGCTGATGAGCCTGGACGCGATGGTCTTCGATGTCGAGGCATCGAAGAAGAACCTTGCCGAGTTCGGGCTGCCCGGCACCCGCGACGGCGCCGAGGCCGCGTTGCCGCAGGTCCGGGCGGTCACGGTCGATGAGTGCGCCTCGCATGCGCCGGTGCTGGCCGCGCTCGGCCCCGCCTGCGCGGGCAAGGCCACCGGCGAGCAGACCCTCGCCCGGACCCTTTACCCGCGCTTCCAGGCGGACTGGTTGGTCACGGCCGACCGGAACTTCTACAACTGGGCGGACTGGTGCGCGGCCGACGACACCGGCGCGGGGCTGCTGTGGCGGGTGCAGGCCGACCTGCGCCTACCCGTGCAGGCCGAGCTGGGGGACCACTCCTACCTGTCCGTCCTGATCAACCCGGACATCCGCGGCAGGGCCCGCGCAGCGCTGCTCGACGCCGCCCGCGACCGCCGCCCGCTCGAGGGGGCGAAGGCCCGCTACGTCCGCGTCGTCGAGTACGACATCCCCGACCGCGAGGGCAACGGCAAACACGAACTGTTCGCCCTGATCACCAACATCCTCGACCCGCGGGACGCCCCCGCGATCCCGCTCGCGGGCGTCTACCAGCAAAGATGGGAGCACGAAACCGGCAACAAACAGCTCAAAACCTACCTACGCGGACCGGGGCGCGTCCTGCGCTCGAAGTCCCCAGAGTTGGTCTACCAGGAGATCTGGGGCTACCTGCTGACCCACTTCGCGATCAGCGCGCTGATCTGCACGGCGGCGACCGCCGCCGGGATCGACCCGGACCGGATCACGTTCAC
>NZ_CAUVXI010000342.1:0-3145 GCF_963555845.1 Protofrankia sp. Cas8
CGGACGCTGGCACGATCCTGATACTCACCCTCGGTTATGTCATGATCGCGTTGATGCTGGCGCTCGTGGTGACCGATGCCTCCGCGGTGTATCTGGCCAAACGCTCGGTGGCTTCGGCGGCCGACGGCGCAGCCCTCGCCGCCGCGCAGCATGTCAACGATGCCGCCATCTACACGGCGACCCAGGATCTCCAGCAGCTGCCGCTTGCCGAGGTCGCCGCGACCGTCGCCGGATACCAGGTCGACGCCGACCCGTCCGGGCACACGGTGCTCACGGCGCAGCTGCTGAACCCGACGACCGTTCGGGTGACCGGCAGTCGAACGGTCGTGTTGCCGGTGGTGGCGCTCCTGGGCATCGGCCCGGTCACCGTCACAGCCAGCGCGGACGCCCAGTCGCTCGTCCGTCCGCCCGGCCCCTGACGGTATTCGGGCCGCTGCGACCCTGCGCGGGCCACCGGAGGTCTTGGAGCGAGAGGATCAGAACCAGGGGGCCGTGACGGCGATAAGATCGTCGAGCTGATGGCCGGTGCGCTTGGCGGCGAGCGCGGAGACGTCGCGGACGAGCCGGGCGACCCACTGTGCCGGCCGGTGCATGGCCAGGGTCACAGCCCGCGCCGCATGGTGCGCCGCTTCGTCGGGGTCGGGGCGGTTGCGTGCCAGCGCGGTCCGTGCCTGTGCCATGTGCACGGCAATGATCATACCGGTCTGCCCGCTGTCCGCGATCAGCGCGGCGGCCCGTTCAAGGTAGGGCTCGGCCTCGTCCGCGACACCGACGGTGGTCAGCGCCTCGGCACTGGCGAGAGCCAGGTCCGCCGGGGAATAGGTGTCGAGCGCGAAGCCGGGGCGTCCCTGCGCGGACGGGGCCAGCAACTCCATGATCTGCCAGGCGCGGACCACCGCCTGCCGGACGCCGGCGACATCGCCGACGGCCGCGTATGAGCCGGCCGAGACCTTGCCGGCCACCATGGCCCGGGCCGGGCTCGCTCCGGCGATCCGGCCGGCGGCCCCGGCGATCTGCAGTGCCACCGCCGGGCTGTGCTGGCGTACCACCCGGGCGCGTATCGCCAGGGCACTGCCGGCCAGCGGGCCGTCGCCGGCGGCGCGTGCCACCGTTGCGGCCCGATCGGCCAGCGAGACGGCGTCGCCGTGGCGCCCCTGGTCGTATGCGGCGCCTGCCATGGTGGCGGTCACGGCAGCGTGCAGGCGCATCCAGTCCAGGGCGACCGCCCCCCGCAACCGTCGGGTGCGCGGCACCGTCCGGGTGGTCTGGTGCAGGGGCGTCAGCGCCGATATGGTGTCGGACAGGTCGGCCGTCTCGTAGTTGACGAGCGCTTCGCTCAGGATCTGGATGCAGATGTCATGAAGCTCGCCGGTATCGACACGTGGGTCGGTACCGGCGGTATTGTCGGTCACGGCTCTCCAGCGTTCACCAGCGCGAAATCGGTCTAAGATGGCCCGGGTGACATTCAGCTGTCACCGCTTTCCGACCGAAGAGCCCGTCGGGCCGAAGAGCCCGCTGGCAGTCAAGATAGTCGGTGGGACGGTCCGGCGCCTCGGTGGCAAGGGCCTGTTGGATGTGCTCTGGGTCTCTTTGTGCGAATTCTGAATCCAAGACGCCGACGTGGGTTCCGGCCTCGCCACGCCAAGATCGGCATCCAGGTGGGGGCGGCGCGTTTCCGACGGTAAGGTGGGTCTCATGGCCGCCGACCTCGCAGAGGAGATCAAGGCTCTCGACTCGACGCTCGCAGGCATCGAAACAGTTCTTGATCTTGAAAGTCTCCGACGCCGCGCCGCGGACTTGGAGCGTGAGGCAACGGATCCGGACCTGTGGAGCGACCAGTCCAGGGCGCAGGGCGTCACCCGCCGGCTCTCGTCGGTGCGTGGGGACATCGCCCGGGTCGAAGCGCTGCGGCGGCGCCTCGACGACATCATCACCGCTCTCGACCTCGCCGATGAGGACCTGCTGGCCGAGGCCGCGGTGGGCCTTCCCAAGCTCGCTCGTGACATCTCCACGCTCGAGGTTCGTACGCTGCTGTCCGGTGAGTACGACGAGCGGGATGCGATCATTCAGCTTTCCGCCGGTGCCGGTGGCGTGGACGCCGCCGACTGGACGGCGATGCTGCTGCGCATGTACCTGCGGTGGGCCGAACGGCACGGCTACGGCGCCGAGGTGTTCGACACCTCCGAGGCGGAGGAGGCGGGTCTGAAGTCCGCCACGTTCCAGATCAAGGCGCCGTACGCCTACGGGACGCTGCGCAGCGAGCACGGCGTCCACCGGCTGGTGCGGATCAGCCCCTTCGACAACCAGAACCGCCGCCAGACGTCGTTCGCGGGGGTCGAGGTGACCCCGGCCGTCGAACAGGCCGACCATGTCGAGATCGACGACAAGGAACTGCGGATCGACATCTTCCGTTCGTCGGGTCCGGGCGGGCAGGGCGTCAACACCACCGACTCGGCGGTGCGGATCACCCACCTGCCGACGAACATCGTGGTGACCTGCCAGAACGAACGCAGCCAGCTGCAGAACAAGGCCGCGGCCATGATGGTGCTGCAGGCCAAACTGCTGGAACGTCGGCGTGTCGAGGAGGCCGCCGAGAAGCAGCGGCTGACCGGCGGTCCGCAGGACGTGTCCTTCGGCTCCCAGATCCGCAACTACGTACTGCATCCGTACCAGATGGTGAAGGACCTGCGCACCGAGGTGGAGACGTCCGGCACCGGGGCGGTGCTGGACGGCGACATCGACGACTTCATCGATGCGGAGGTCCGCTGGCGACGCACCACCGAGCGGCACGGATAGAGCTCCCCGAGGACGGAGCGTCGCGAGCCGGACAGCTCCATCCTCGGTTGTTCGCAACCGGTGGCCGAGCGCGCGATTACACGGGTATTCCGCGCGCCCGGTGGCGTTGAGGGCCGGCGGTTACCAGCGGGACGTGAGCCGGCGACGCAACCGCTTGGGGAACAGGGGTGGCGGCTTCTGGATCTGCTTGTCACCGATCACCTGGAACAGGGCACGCCGGTCGGTCAGGCCGCCGCGTCCGCTGGATTCGCGACCGAACAGGGCGATGAGGGCCGTCTCGGTGCCGGTCCGTTCCGTCCACTCGAGGAAGGCCCGTTCCTCCGCGGCGTCCTCGCCGACAAACTCGTCG
>NZ_CAUVXI010000343.1:0-3137 GCF_963555845.1 Protofrankia sp. Cas8
CGAGCCGATGAACGGGCTGGACCCGGCCGGGATCCGGCAGATGCGGGGCCTGTTGCGCGAGTTGGCCGACGAGGGCCGGACCGTGTTTTTGAGCAGCCACATGCTGGACGAGGTGGAAAAGACGTGCGATGAGGTGGCCGTGCTGGAGCGGGGACAAGTAATCGCGTCGGGCCGGGTCGCCGAGCTGACGGACCGTTCCGATGGCGTGCTGCTGGACACCCCTGACCGGGACCTCGCCTGGCGGGTGCTGACCGATCGTGGTCTGACGCGCGAGATCCACGACGACGGCACGGCCGATGGGGTCCTGCGGCTGCGGCTCGCCACCGGCGTCGACCCAGTGCGGGTGAACCGCGAACTGGCCGCCGCGGGTGTGGGCGTCCGCCGTTTCGAGCGGCTCCACACCTCGCTGGAGGAGACCTACCTGGCGCTTACGGCCAGCCGCGCGCACGACGACACGGCGAACCGGTGACGGGTATCGAGCGGGACGACGCACGGAAAAGGAGCACGACGATGGGTGGTTCACCGGCAATGGTCGGCGCGGAGGTGACCAAGCTCCGCCGGCGCCGGTCGTTGATGGCGGTCTCGGTCGCGCTGACGGTCGGCGGGGTGGTTATGCTCTACCTAGTCACTGGTCTTCAGCATCTAGGTGATCCCGTGCGTCATCCCGCGCCGGGAGGATCGGCGGGGCTGGACCACGCGGAGCAGCTGCTGTTCTATCTCGCGGGTTTCGCGGGCCTGTCGGTCGGCGCGACTGCCGGCACCGCGGACGAGGACAGCGGTGTGTTCCGCGACGCGGTGAGCACCGGCCGCTGCCGGTGGGCGCTGTTCGCGGCGCGGATTCCGGGGGTCCTGGCCGTGCTGGTGCCACTCACGCTGCTCGCGCTGGCCATCGCGATCGGCGGGGCGCTGCTGTTGCCCGGCACGACGGTATCGGCGGTGGTGGCCGCGCAGGGATCCGCGGCCGTGCTGGCGGTTGTCGTAGTCAACGGCCTGCTCGCGCTCGGTCTCGCGCCGCTGATCGGGGCACGTGGGCTGGTGATCGGGCTGCTCGCCGGGGCGATGCAGCTGTCCCGCATGCTCGAGCAGGCGGGCGCGCTCGGCCGGGTCCGCCTGCTGCTGCCGACGGCCGGACTGGACCGGCTGCTTCCCCTCTCACCGGGATCGCAACCACGCTCGGTGGCGGTCGGGGTCACCGTCGCCCTGGTGGTTGTCACGGGATGGGCGCTGGCCGCGCTGGTTGGCGGGTTCTGGCGGACGCAGACCCGGGCGGCGTGACCGGAATGAGGGCGGCGGCGCGTCGCTGGTTCAGTCGAGCCAGAGACGCGGCGCTGCTGGCGGTCGTCGCCGCCGCGGGGCTGGCCAGCCTCGCCAGCGCGGACGTGACCCCGTCCGCCGGCCAGGTCCGTATCGACGCGGCAATCGGCGCGCAGGCGGCCGCGGTCGCCGTGTTGGCGCTGCGTCGGCGGGCGCCGGCCGTGGTTGCGGTGGCTGCGATCGGGCTGAGCCTTCTGGCCGGGTGCCTCGCGGCGCACCTGGCCGCGGTCAGCCCGGTGCCCGCGATCGCCGCCGCCAGCTTCTTCATTATGCGTGGAAGCGGCCCGTGGCAGACCTTCAGCGTGGCCGCTGGGGCCGGGTCCGCGGCTGTGGGGCTGGCGACCCTGGGCACCGCGGCTTCCCGGCCGTCCGCGGCGGCCAGCGCCTTGGTCCTGCTCGCGGCGGCGATCAGCCTTGCCCTGTACATCGACCAACGCCATACGCTGCTGGAAGCCGAGCGGGACCGGGCCGACCGGGCCGAACACGAGCGGGCTCTGAGCGCCCGCCAGGCGGTGTTGGAGGAAAGGATCCGGATCGCCGCCGACCTGCACGACGTGATCGGTCATCATGTCGCGCTTCTCGTCGTGCAGGCCGGCGCCGCAACTGCCGCCGCCGATGACCTGACCCAGGTGCGCGGCCTGCTCGTCAGCATGGCTGGTACCGGCCGGCAGGCGATGAGCGAGCTGCGACGCCTCGTCGGTATCCTGCACAGCGACCCGGCGCACCAGGAAACAGACGGCCGCCTTCACGAGCCGCTGGCGCCCGCGGCAGCCGGCCTTACCGACCTGCCGGGTCTCCTAGACCGGGTCCGCGCGGCGGGTCTGCCTTGCGAACTCCACGTCATCGGGCCCCCCAGCGAGGTTCCAACCGTAGTCGGCCAGGCAGTGAACCGCATCGTGATGGAGGGACTGACCAACGTGGCCAGACACGCCGGGCTCGTCCCCACTGCCGTCACGATCACCTACACGCTGGACGAGGTCCGCGTTCACATCCTCAACCACACGGCGTCGACCCGCACTGAGGCCACCGGCGGCGGACGCGGCCTCGCGGGCATGCACGCCCGGGTTGACCTGCTCGGCGGGCAGCTCATCGCCGGTCCCGACGCCGAACGCGCAACCTGGTCCCTCCACGCCCGGATCCCCACCGGACCCGGCCGTGACTGACCCGATCAGAATCCTCGTCGTCGATGACCAGCCACTGATGCGTCAGGGATTCCGTCTGATCCTTGATGCCCAGCCCGACCTCACCGTCGTCGGGGAAGCTGGCAACGGCGCTGACGCCGTTGAGCTTGCCCGCGATCTGCGGCCCGACGTCGTGCTCATGGACATCCGGATGCCGATCCTCGACGGCATCACCGCCACCAGCCAGATGGCAGGCGTGAAGGTCCTCGTGCTGACCACCTTCGGCGAAGACGAATACGTCGACCGGGCCTTGATCGCCGGCGCCAGCGGCTTCCTGCTCAAGGACGCCACCCCCGACCAGCTCGTCGCGGCGGTCCGGACCGCCGCCAGAGGCGACGTCATCCTCGACCCGTCGGTCACCCGCCGGCTCCTCGACCGTGTTCTACCGGGCCTCGCTAGATCCGCCGCCGTGTCCAACCCGCCACCCGCCGTGCTGAGCCCTAGGGAAACCGAAATCCTCCGCCTCGTCGGCCAAGGGCTGTCCAACCGCGAAATTGCCCACACCCTCACCCTCGCCGAACCCACCGTCAAAAGTCACGTTTCCCACATCCTCACCAAACTCGACCTCCGCGACCGGGTACACGCGGTGCTCTACGCCCACCACCACGGACTCATCCAGACATGACCTCTAACGCCGATTTC
>NZ_CAUVXI010000344.1:0-2011 GCF_963555845.1 Protofrankia sp. Cas8
TGCGGTGGTCGGCGCAGACGCGTTGGCCACCGGGATGGGCCGAACGTGTGGAACGGGACTCGGTTGAGGTGGCGCCCGGCATTTTCGAGATCCGGCGAGGCGGGATACGCGACCGAGTGCTGACATAGCACCCGACCGGCGGTAAGCCCCCGCTTGTTTCCGCCAGGCCATCGCTAGAACGCTCCTGCTGTCACCCAGAACGGTGATCCTCGCCGAATTTCTCCACGTCTTCAAGGTCCCCGGCGTCCTGGTCCAGCCGCGTGGCCAGTCTGGCCGGCGAAAACTATTGGCGCCGTTGGTCGAAGATCATCGCTAGCGCCAACGGCCGGGGCGGTTACGGCCGTCGACCTTCCCGACGGTGGCATACCGTTCCAGGTAGCCGATCACCGCGTCCACGCCGGCGTCGAGGGCGGCGGCGATGTCGGCGCGCAGGGCGTCGTCGCCGAACGCCCACAGCAGGCTGACGCTTTTCGGGGCTGCGCAGGTCACGTCGAACCCCAGCACCACCGTCGGAGGTTCCCGTTCGGCGGTGAACCGGTCGACCTCGGTCCGGGTGACCAGCCACCGGCCCGATCCGGGCTCTTTGCGCGCGGTGAGCCGCTCCCCGCCGCCGGGACGCTCCGTGGCCGGGGTAGTCGTGGCAGCCGGGTCCGTGGCGGTCGCACTGTCGGCGGCGGACGGCGTGTCGCCATGGTCGGCGGCCGCGGTGTCCGCGGCGGCGGTACGTTCGGCGAGCCGCCGCAGATAGGTGACCCCGACGCCGGCGATCGCGGCCGCCTGCCGCAGGCTCAGCACCTCGCAGGCCTGCCCCGATCTGGCCGTCGTCGGTGTGCCGGCGGTGGCCCGGCCGGCAGAGCCGGCCGCGGGTAGTACCGGCAGTCCGGTGCGGGCGTGTAACCCGCACAGCAGCCGCTGCAGATGCACGGCGTCGACCTCGCCGCGTAGTCCCAGCAGCCCGGCGCCGCTGCCGCGGGCCCGCCCGCGCGCCGTCCCCTCGTTGTAGTAGCCCGCCGGCCCTTGGCTGGCGGTTTCGGGGGCGCTCGGGGTGCCCTGGACGTAGTCGACGACCCGCCGGGCCGCCGCGGCGACACCGGCGAAGTCCCGGGCCCGTAGTCCCAGTACTTTCACCGTCGCAATCACCATCCATCACCGGTCATGGCCCGTCCTTTCCCGTCGCCGCCGATTTGCCGCGCTGCGGGAATCCGGCGGTCGGAATGACGCGCGGACACCCGCACCTGCGCTGTGTGAATCCGGGTGGGCCGACCGGAACCGGGGCCGGAACAATTCGGCCGGTCGCATCGCCAGGACCTGCCATCGCCGCGCTCATCGCACCGGTCATCGCCGCAGGCCAACGCCACTGTCACCGCGGAAATCAGGGGTATTTCCCGAGGGTCGGCCTGGCCGTCGCGGACGGGCCGTGCGGCGACGGCGTGGCCCGCATGCCGGGATGCCGGTTGCGGATCCGCGGGTGCGGCCCGGCGGGCTATCGTCGGTGGCCGTGGACGAGCCGCCGATACTCGTGGGGTCCTCCGACATCGCCGCCGTCCTCGGCGTGAGCCGCCAAGCCGTCGACCACCGGCTCCGGACCGATCCCCGCGCGCCGGTACCGGCCGTGACGGTGAACCGCACCGCCAGGTGGGGCGGGACCCGGGTGTGGTGGCGCGCTGAGGTGGACCGGTGGCTCGGCGGCGCCGACCCCGCCCGCTGGACCGCGCTACCCCGGCCGACCCGTTGACATCGGCGGTGCCCGCCCGCTTCCGCTCTGTGTGATCACCGTTTGGTCGATCATGATGTGCTGTGCGTCGCGCGGTCACCGTGGTCTCAGATGATCAATGGTCTGTGTACCGCATGGCGCGGCACATCCAAGGTTGGTTGAACATGCGGTCCGAAGCAGCCCTCCGGTGCCCCGAAGACGCCCTCTGTGGGCTGCGATGACATGTCATCGCGGGCTTCCCGGAGCACCGAAACCGGGGTGCATAAAACGGCACCGGGTGGCACGAAATCGGTAAGG
>NZ_CAUVXI010000344.1:2346-3433 GCF_963555845.1 Protofrankia sp. Cas8
TCGGGTAGCGGCGGCGCGTTGCCGCGCCGCCGCCCCCTCAGAACCCGTCGTGCGCCTTTCAACGCAACGGGCTCAAGCGGTCCGTGGTGGCGGTCGGGGTGCTGTGCTGCCTGCTGGGTGGCAGGTGGTGTGGGTGAGGCGGAGGCGGCTGGTGGTGGGGCCCGATGTGCGGCTGTCCGCGACGGCGATGTACTTCTTCGTGAGTGCCGTGCGGATAGCGATGAACCACGTTTCCCATTCGGTGGGGGTTTGTGGTTCCCGGTCGGCGTGCAGGAGCGTTTCCTGGCAGATCGGGCAGCGTCCGTGTTGCTGTCGTAGGAGACGCTGGGTCCCACCTTCCAGGGGTGGGCGTGCCTGACGCCGCCGGGCTTCCCAGTATTCGGTCAGGGCCGGATCGTCAGGTGACGATCTTCCGATGACCACCGGGTGTCGGGCGATACCGGTCCAGGCGAACCGGGAGAGGTAGGCGCCGCTTGTTCGGTCACCGAATACCCACCGGTCGTTCCTGGCCTTGTTGAACGCTCCGAAGTAGCGGGGGATCACCCAGCCTTTCGGTTTGTTCGGGTGGCGACATATGGCCCATTTGTAGGTGAGCCGCCACAGATGGTCGTCCAGCTTCGCGAAGATGTCGCTGGAGACCACCGTGCGGTAGTAGGCCGCCCAACCCTTCACGATCGGGTTGATCCGGCCTATCACCGCTTCCGCGTTCCCGCCTCGCAACGCCAGGAACTCGGCGCGGAGCCGGGTTCGTAGCCGTTGCACGGCCGCCGCGCTGGGTTTGATCAGGAGTTTGTTCCGGTAGCGACGCACGGAAAACCCCAGGAAATCGAATCCCTCATCGAGGTGCACGAGCCTGGTCTTCTCCGTATTGAGCGCCAGCCCCCGAGGGGCCAGCCACGCCACCAACCAGTCCCTGACCGCCGTTGCCTCCTCGGCGCTGTGGCACAGGACCACCGCGTCGTCGGCGTAGCGGACCAGCACCGGCGAACCGGCCGTCACCCAGTCGGTGCGGCCGGGGCCGCGACCGTAGACGACGCCGGCGGCCGTTTCCATCCCGTGCAGAGCGATGTTCAACAGCAACGGGCTG
>NZ_CAUVXI010000345.1:0-2182 GCF_963555845.1 Protofrankia sp. Cas8
TTCGTGCCGAGCTGCACGACGGCGACGATGAGGCGCTTGCCGCCGAGCGGGCGCGCACTGAGTCCTGGATCAGTGCCTTCCACCTTGGCGAGGAGCGCAAGCGGCTGGGGCTGACCCAGCGTCAGGTAGCCGAGCTGATGGGCGTCTCACCGGGGCGGGTGAGCCAGATCGAGAACGGTGACCTCGACGTCAACGAGGTCGCGACGCTGAGCCGGTACGCCCGGGCGCTGGGTGCCCGCATGCGGATCATTTTCGACTACGGCAACGACCTTCGCCAGATCGCCTGAGGCGCTGCCGGCACAGGTCACCGTCTGCCCATTCGCGTCTGGTTGGTTGCGGAGCAGCCGGGAGCGTCGGGAGAGGCGGGTCGAGAGGAGCGGATGAACGCTATGACCTTCACCTTGCCGAGATCGAGAGGAGGGACTACCGATGACAACGATGCGATGGGACGACGTCAAACGCCAGGCCGAGCAGGCACGTGTCGCCGCCGGCTATCCGGTACGGACCGATGCCGACCGCGAGGCCGGGCAGCGCCGCCTCGACGACGAGATCCACGCCTACCGGCTGGCCGAGGTCCGACGCAGCCGCGCTCTGACTCAACGTGAGGTTGCCGAAACCATGGGTGTATCCGGCCCCCGCATCTCCGACGTGGAACGCGGAAAGCTGGACGTGGTGTCGGTGTCAGTCCTGCGCGCCTACGTCGAGGCACTCGGCGGACGGTTGAAGGTCACGGCCGAGTTCGACGACTCGAGCTACATCGTCGCCTGACATCGACAGCCGTCACCGAACAAAGCGGCAGCCCGTAACAAACTGCAACGAAGCTGCCCGCTGCTCAGCAAGCATGTGGAGTGTGGGTGCGCCGCCAGGGATTTGAACCCCGAACCCGCAGATTAAGAGGAAAGAGCGGCTTGTCCATCAATGTCCGTGGACGTCCGTCCCCGTTGCAGTACAACTGCAGTACGGCACCGCTCCGGGTGCCAGCGACGGAAGGTAAGGATCGTCCCGTCCGACATCCGGCTGGCCCCTATGGCATCCCGTAGGCCGCAATCGTGACGGCCTTCGCAGTTGACGGGGATCTCGTCGTCTCCAGGTCGTTTGATGATTCAGAAGCTGTGCTGCGTACTACGGTAAACGGAGGGTCTTCTTCACGCCTGTCGAGGTGGTTGACAATAGTGCATCTCGCCGGAAGTTGCCGGAAGATCCTTCTCGATACCCGGGGGAGACAGGACACAGGGGGAGGCCAGGATGAACTACGAGGTGCCGGCCGCCCTGGTTGGCGTTGAGCTTGTCGATCTTTCGCCTGCTTCGCAGGCAGCACTCGACGATGCACTGGCGGAAGCCGACGCCGGTCATACCGAGTTGTACGACAGCGTCGAGGACTTCGACGCCGACCTGCGGGCTGCTGTCGTTGGCGACTTGGTCGAGTATCCTCGCACCGCCTGACCATTGCTCCTGCTCCGTGAGTGAGCAGGTCGTGAGCAGACGGGTACTGTGCCGGTTGTGCCCACGTTCGAGCGGACCATACGGTTCCTGGACATGTACCGCCGGTTGACCCCTTGCCCAGCGTGAGCGGTTCCTGCGCGCACGGGACATGTTCCTCGCCGATCTCCGGGCAGGGGGTGGGTTCCGTAAGGGGCTGCGGGTCAAGGGTGCGCGAACCCGACCGGGGGTCTATGAGATCACGTGGGCACCCGACGGTCGCGCCACGTTCGCCTACGGACCGTCCAAGAGGGCGGATGAGCCGCACATCATCTGGCTGGAAGTCGGCACCCACGACATCTTGTGATGTCGTCGGCGGCCGGTAACCGCCAGGTGGTCAGGCGCCTTTCCAAGATCGTCGATCCGGTTCTGACCTGCCTCAACCAGCGTGCGCTCGGAGGGACTCGAACCCCCAACCTCGTGATCCGTAGTTTGCTCCGGATCATCCGTGGACGTCCGTTGAGGTACGTCGAGTCCAGTGACGTGGGCTCGGACGTCCGTGTACATCCGCTGGCGCTCGTGTTTGTCCGCCGGCTCGGCTGTCAGTTTGACTGTCATCCGGTCCCGGCTCCCCTGGGCGCATACTGAAGCGTGGGAGATGATCGGCTGGCCCTGATCGTGACGGATCCGGCGGTCTGCCATGGGAGGCGCACATCCCGGGGTACCAGGGTGCCGGTGGGTGTGGTGCTCGACTGTCTGGCGG
>NZ_CAUVXI010000345.1:2326-3128 GCF_963555845.1 Protofrankia sp. Cas8
CTCCCCTGGGCGCATACTGAAGCGTGGGAGATGATCGGCTGGCCCTGATCGTGACGGATCCGGCGGTCTGCCATGGGAGGCGCACATCCCGGGGTACCAGGGTGCCGGTGGGTGTGGTGCTCGACTGTCTGGCGGATGGCTGTCTGTCGAGGAGATCGTGGCGGAGTATCCGTCTGTTGACGAGTCAGGTATGCGGGCGGCTGCGGCTTACGGGGTTCGGTTGGCTCGGGAGCGGCTGGTTCGGGCCGATGCCGATCCACTGGGATCTACCGTGACCTCAAAGGGTGCCGCGAGTGTGGAGCCGATAATAGGATCATGGGGTTGATAGGGGTAGACGTTGAGCGGGTTCGGGCCGCGATCGCCGACGGTGAGAGTTTCACTGTTGAGTTCAAGGGGGAAAGCCGGGGCTCGCTGAACGACCGGGACCTCGTCGAAGCGGTAGTCTGTCTGGCGAATGGCCGGGGTGGTTTGCTCCTTGTCGGTGTAGAGGACGACGGTCGGGTGACCGGTGCTCGGCCGCGGCATGAGTCCGGCCGTACTGATCCGCTTCGGCTGCAGGCACTGCTCGCCAACTCGACCCAGCCGCCGATCCAGACCGTGGTTGAGGCCATTCAGATTGATGGGCTCCCGGTCCTGTGTATCGAGGTGGAGGACAGTCCACGGATCGTCGGGACGACGCGGGGAACCTATGTGCGTCGGGCGATTGGTGGGGACGGGCGGCCGACGTGTCTTGCCTTTCACGCACATGAGATGTTGGCGTACGAGATCGACCGGGGTGCGGCGGACTACGGCGCGCTGCCCA
>NZ_CAUVXI010000346.1:0-2923 GCF_963555845.1 Protofrankia sp. Cas8
ACGCATCGGTGCCGACGGTGTTCCCGAGTGGATCCCCCCGGGATGGATCGACCCGACCCGCACCCCCCGGCGCAACCCCTACCGCCGCACGATCCACGACAAGCGAGATAACCCCGGAGACGATCTCTTCGGCGGCATTCCCTGACACCAACCGGTAGCGGGAAGCGGGTGTGAAGCCCTTAGATATGGTCTAGGCCGTGACCGTGGTGGATGTCGTATTTGAGCCCGGACAGCCGATCCTGCACCGGATGTTCACCGGAGACGCCCTGGTTCTCGTCCGCTCGGCTATCGTCGTCGGCGATGACGAGCGTGGCCTGCGGCTGTGGATTCCCCACGGTGGTCCCATCGCGATCAGGATGAGTCAGGACGGCCGTGGCATCCGCGACATGCCCTTCGCCGAATGGGTGCGTCAACCCACCGAACTGACCACGACCGGATGGCACGGTCCGAACATCTTCATGCTGATCCCACCGCGGCAGGCGCATTCGGTGTGGTGGTTCTGGGACGCTCGCAGCGCCTTTGCAGCCTGGTACGTGAACCTCGAAGAACCCGTCACCCGCTGGCGCGACGGCGACAGTGCGCTCGCCGGAGTCGACGGCTGTGACCACGACCTCGACATCTGGGTCTATCCGGACCGCAACTGGGAGTGGAAGGACGAGGACGAACTCGACGAGCGCCTCGCCTTCCCCGAGCACTACTGGGTGAGCGACGCAGCAGCGGTACGGGCCGAGGGCGAAAAGGTGGTCGGACGCGTCGAGGAGGGACGGTTTCCGTTCGACGGCACCTGGTGCGATTTCCGCCCCGAACCGTCCTGGCAGACGCCGACCGCCCTGCCCGCCGGCTGGGACCGGCCGCGAATCCGGCGCACCGGAACCTGACATCCGCTCCTGGCTCCGGCACGGTGTCTGATGCGATCATCAACCGATCTTGATCGGACCTTGGTCAGACCTTGGTCGCCCCCATGTCGAGGGTGAGCTGCGTTGCGGTGACCGACCGGGACAGATCCGAGGCGAGCCAGACGACCGCATCCGAGATGTCATCGGAATCTGCGATGGGCAGGTCGGGCAAGAGGCTGGCGAACGACGCCGCGTACGAGGGGTGGTCGGCCAGGACCTTGTGAATCGTCGGATCCTCGCTCATCGGAGTCGCGACTCCCCAGGGATGCACCGAGTTCACGCGGATGCGGAACTCCCCCAGCTCGATGGCCGCAGCCTTGGTCAGTCCGACGACGCCGTGCTTGGCCGCGCTGTAGTGCGCCTGAGCCGGTAACGACTTGATCCCCGCCACCGAACTGACTGTGATGATCGACCCGCCGTTGCCCGCCTCGATCATGTACGGAACCGCGGCCTTGAGGGTCCGCCACACTCCGGTGAGGTTAACGTCGATCACGGTCTGCCACTGCTCGTCAGGCATTTCCCAGAACCGGCTCCAGTTGCTGATCCCGGCGTTGGCGACGACGACGTCAAGTCGGCCGCCGAACTCGGCGACACCGTCTGCGAGCACGGCCGCCAGCGCGGCCGAGTCGCGGACGTCGGCCTGCCGGGCGTGAATTGGCTGGTCCTCGGCTTCGACCAGACGTACGGTCTCGTCAAGATCCTGTGATGTCGCGGCTGGGTAGACGTTGGCGGGCGACACCGGGCCCGCGATGTCCACCGCGATGATCCTCGCGCCTTCGCGGGCGAGCCGCACCGCGTGGCTGCGGCCCTGACCGCGAGCTGCGCCGGTGACGAAAGCGACCTTGCCGTCCAGCAATCCCATGATCGTGATCCCGCCTTGTTCAGTTCGTCTGAAGTCGGCTCAGCCCGAGGAGCTGGGCTGCGGCCAGGGGGTGGTGAGACGGCGGACCAGGTCGGTGTCGCCGGTCCGACGAAGCACATACTCGCGTACCTGACCGCCGGCGGCGTGCACCACCCGTCCGGTGACGTCGGCCGCGTCCGGCGCGACGAGTCGCACGACGACGCGGGAGACATGTTCCGGGGAGAGGTCGAGGGTGGCAGAACCGCCACCCTTCTGTCCGGTCGACGCGAGGAAGTTCTCCGACATCCTGGTCAGCGCCCCCGGCGAGACAGCGTTGGCGGTGATCCCGTACGGCGCGCCCTGTTTGGCGGTGGCCATGGTCAGTCCCCAGATCGCGGCCTTCGCGGAGCTGTACCCGACGCTGTCGGCCATGCGGGTGTCCAGGGCGGCCTCCGAAATGGTGTTCACGATCCGGCCGTACCGCTGGGCGCGCATCGTCGGGAACGCAGCCCTGATCGTACCGACGCTGCCGGTGAGATGTACGGCCAGCAGCCGCTGCAGCGCTGCCTCCTCGATGTCCTCGACCGTGCCGGGTGACACGATCCCGGCGTTGTTCACCACGATGTCGATCCGGCCGAAGGCGTCCACCGCGCACGCAACGGCGGCGGCCGCTCCCGCGAACGTGGAGATGTCCGAATGGTCGACGACAGCCTGTCCACCCTGTGCGAGCACGTCCGCGGCGACGCCGTCAGCGACGGCCATACCGCGCTCGCTGCCGTCCATACTGGCACCGACATCGTTGACGACCACCGCGGCGCCGGCCGCCGCGAGTGCCCGGGCGTGGGCTGCGCCCAGCCCCCGCCCGGCGCCCGTCACGAGTGCGACTCGTCCCTGGAGCGGGAGACGTCCGCCGCCTGTCTGTACCAACATCGAAACCAACATCGAATCCCACCCCTGGGCTCATTGGGTGCACTCTAGGACGCAGCGACCCACCGGCCGGGACCGGCTACCTCGCGGCTGATCCGCCCGCTGATCCGCGGGACCCGAACTGTTACCCGATCCAACTACCCCATCGATGTGGCGCCGTCCAGGGCCTCGCGGATGATGTCGGCGTGACCAGCGTGCTGGGCAGTCTCCGCGATCACGTGGAGCAACACCCGGCGGGCCGACCAGCGCGCGCCCGGTT
>NZ_CAUVXI010000347.1:0-2893 GCF_963555845.1 Protofrankia sp. Cas8
TTACGGCCGAGGCGGTCGCCGAGTATCCCGACGACCACATCTTCCACTTCCGGCTCGCGACCGGGCAACGCATGTGCGGACGCTACGACGAGGCACTCAGGAGCATCGACTCCGCGCTCCGGCTGCTACCCGCGATCGGCAGCCGCGTGAGCCACAAACTGTTACAGGAACAGTATCTGCACGAACGCGAAATGATCAAAGAAGGTCGTCAGCGAGCCAACTGGGCCAGCGAGCAGCAGGACCGGTGGCGCCAGCAGGAAGACGCGAACCAGGATCTCCGCCACACGCTGGCGACCTCCACCGTCCGCGCGATAGAACTCGTCACGATCTTCACCGCGGCCATCGCGTTCACCGTCGGCTCACTCCAGATAACCCTCAGCGGTTCATTGACGCTTCACGACCGCATCTGGCTCCTCGTGACGCTCGGTGCCGGACTGCTCCTGTTCGCCCTCGTCATCATCGCTGGAACCTGGGTCATCAGCGGCCGACGTAGAGGACGTCGTGGATAGGGCCCAGGGAGTGGCCCTCGGTCAGCGTGACCCGCGACCCGCTTCGGCGTCGCAACCTCGCCTGTCACCATTGCGGCCACCATTGCGGCCACCATTGCGCGCATAGCACAAGTGCTACCCTTGACGAATGAGCGAGGTGGGACTTCGGGAAGTGCGACAACATGCCAGCGACCTGGTGCGCCGCGCCCAGGCCGGCGAACGGTTGACCATCACCGTGGCCGGCCGGCCGGCGGCCGTCCTCGGTCCGGTGAGGCCACGCGCGTGGCGGAGCTGGGGTGACCTCGCCGACGTCTTCGCGCAGCCCGCCGACACCGAGTGGGCCGACGATCGCAACCTGGTCGACGCGTCCCTCGCCGACCCGTGGGAAGCGGAGTGAGTCGCGGCGTCCTCGACACCAGTGTCCTGGTCGCGACGGACGTCGAGCCGATCCCCGGCGAGCTGGCGATCAGCATTGTGAGCATCGCGGAACTCCAATTCGGCGTCCTCGTCGCCAAGACGCCGCAGGCCCGTGCGACCCGCCTCGCCCGCCTCAGCGCGATCCAGCGACGCTTCGACCCGTTGCCTGTCGATGACGCCGTCGCAGACAGCTACGGCAGACTCGCCGCGCGGGTCGTCGACGTCGGCCGCCAGCCGCGCGCCCGAACCATGGACCTGCTGATCGCGGCCACTGCGCACGCCCACGGCGCCAGCGTCTACACCCGTAACGCCGCCAACCTCCTCGGACTCGAGGAATTCCTCTCGATTGTCGCGATCTAGTATCGACCCATACTTATCGACCTATCCAGGGCCGCAGGCGCCGGCACCACGGTCCTGGCCGGCCACCGCTCGTAGCCGGCTACCCGGTCCGGACCGGTCAGGCCCTGGCCGGGAGGATGCCCTGCTCGATCGCGAAGAGCGCGGCCGCACCGCGGGTCGACACGTCGATCTTCGTGTAGATGTGCTGCACGTGGTGATCCGCGGTCTTCGCCGAGATCACGAGCCGGTCGGCGACCTGACGGGTGGTGAGGCCGAGGGCGAGCAGTCGGAGCACCTCGGCCTCACGGGCGGTCAGGCCGGCCGGGAGCGGGGGTCGGGCCACGCGACGGTGACCCGCCGCGGCCAGGACCCGCTCGACCGCCTCCCCGTCGAGGCGGCCGGCGGCGCTCATGGCCCGCAGTTCGACCGCAGCATCCTCGGGCGCATACGCGGCCCGGTACGGGCGATCCGACGTCATAGCCTGGTAGCAGTCCGCGGCGGCGATGATCCGCTGGGCGTCGTCGAGATGCGCGCCGCCGAGGCGTCGATGGTAGCCGGACCCGTCGACGCGCTCATGCGCCCCGCATGCCGCCCCGGCCAGCGTTGCGGTGTACGACACCCGCCGCAGGAGCTGGTCGGTCACGAGCGCGTGGGCCTCGGCCCGGTCCCGCTCATCGCGCGTGAGGGCTCCGGGCTTGTCCCAGATCGTGTTGGGCACCGCGACCCGGCCCAGGTCGTGGAGCAACGCGGCGGCCTGGGCGGTGGGGCCGCATGCCGCCAGGGCCAGGGCTGCGACAGCCCGGGAGTGGCCGGCGGTCCAGGGCGACTTGAGATCGGCGAAGTCCGCAAGGACGAGCAGCGCCTCGTGCGCGCCGGCGTCGCTCAGCGGCGTACTCGGCGGGGCGACCGCGAGTGCCGCGTCCCAGGAGTCGACCGGCTCGAGCCCATCCCACCAGCCCGCCGCCTCTGCGAGGACGAGATCGGCGAGATCGGGATCGTAGGCCCTGCCACGCCTGCTCTTGATGATCTCAAGCGCCCGCGCGATTCCCTCCACCCGGGCGAGAACCTCAAGCTCTCCGGCGAGTTGGACGATCCGCATCGGCCGGGGAATCGCCACGCCCTTGGACCCGGCCGGCAATCCGCGGCCGTTCCACCGCTCGAAGGTCGCGGCCAACGCCGCACGCACGGGCTCGTCGAGGCCGAGGCGAACCGCGAAGACATCGGCGACTTCGCACGCGGCACGGAAGTTGAGCTCCGCGGCCCTGCGACCACCCGCCAGAACCGAGAACACCGACCGGAACCGGCCCACGCCGGACAGGCCCGGCCCCGCATGGCTGACCATCAGACGCATGACCTCGAACGGGTTCGCGAAGTCAGCCCGCAGGGCGCGGGCTCGCAGCTCGATCTCGTCACCGAACACCACGGCCATGTCAAAGGCATGGCCGGTACAGCCGAGGAAACGCAGCGTCGAGGCCCACCACGTGATCGCATGTTCCGCCGGATCGGTTCCGGCGGCCGTCGCGAGGCGCTGACCGAGCACGGTGGCCCGCAGCTGGGCTCCCGGCGGCTGGCCGAACGCATGATCCTGCGCCACGGCGAGCAGCGCGGCGATCTCCGCCAAGGTCACGTCGTCGCGCACACCCGCAACT
>NZ_CAUVXI010000348.1:0-1952 GCF_963555845.1 Protofrankia sp. Cas8
ACTGCGATCCGGTTGCGGGGGCGGGCGGGCGAACCCGACATCGCGGTCATCCGCTATGGCTACGACGGGGCCGGCCGGCTGATCGAGGTGGTGAACTCCTCGGGTCGGCCGTTGCGGTTTGCCTACGACGCCGTTGGGCGGATGATCGGTTGGACGGATCGCAACGGCACCAGCTATGCCTACAGCTACGACGCGGCCGGCCGGGTGGTGCGGACCGCGGGTTCGGCGGGCTGCCTGGACGGGACGATCGTCTACGACACCGATCGTCATGTCACGGTGGAGACCAACTCGCTGGGGCAGACCATCGAGTACCAGTTCACCGCGACGATGCAGCTCCGCCGGCAGGTCGACCCGCTCGGGCATGCCACCGTCTACGCGTGGGATCGGTATGACCGCAAACTCGCCGAAACCGACCCGTTGGGCCGCACCGTCCGGTATCGCTACGACGTCGAGGGCAACCTGACCGAGATTGTCCGGCCGGACGGCAGCCGGATGACCGCACAATGGAATGATCTGCGACTACCGGTGACGCTGGTCGAGCCGGACGGTGCCCGCTGGGAACGCTCTTACGACGAGCGCGGGAACCTGACCGCGGTGGTCGATCCGGTCGGGGCGCGGACCGGGTTCGCCTATGACGACCGCGGCCGGCTCACCACCGTCACCGACGCCCTCGGCCACACCCGGCGGGTGGCGAGCGACGCCGCCGGCCTGCCCGTCGCGGTGACCGATCCCCTCGGTGCGGTCACCGCGTATGAGCGGGACGGGCTCGGCCGGGTGGTCGCGGTGACCGACCCGGTCGGCGAGGTGACCCGGTTCGGGTGGACGGTCGAAAGGAAGCTGGCGTGGCGGGCGCGGCCGGACGGTGCGGTCGAGCGGTGGAGCTATGACGGGGAAGGCAACCTCGTCGAGCATGTGGACGCGGCCGGCGGGGTGACCCGCATCGAGGTGACGCATTTCGATCTGCCGGCTGCGCGGACCGGTCCGGACGGGGCGCGCCTTGCGTTCGCCTATGACACCGAACTACGGCTGGTCGCGGTGACCAACCCGGCCGGCCTGGTCTGGCGCTACGACTACGATCCGGCCGGCAATCTCATCCGGGAGACCGATTTCAACGGCCGCGTCCTGGCTTATGCGAATGATGCCGGCGGGCAGCTCGTTGCCCGGACCAACGGTGCGGGGGAGAGCGTGTATTTCACCCGCGACCTGCTCGGAAACGTGGTTGAGAAACGTGGCGACGATGCGGTGACGACGTTTGCCTACGACGCCGTCGGCCGGGTTGTGCGCGCTACCAACTCCGATGCGGACTGTGTGTTCGAGCGGGATCCTCTTGGCCGGGTGCTGGCGCAGACGTGTAACGGCCGGACGGTGTCATCGACGTTCGACGTGTTGGGTCGGCGGGTGCGGCGGGTGACGCCGTCCGGAGCGGACAGCGTCTGGGAGTATGACCCGAACGATCTGCCGCTGTCGCTGGCGACCGCCGGTCGGACGGTGCGGTTCGCCCACGACGGAGCTGGCCGGGAGATCGAGCGCAGCCTGGACACCGGGGTGGTGCTGGCGCAGGCGTGGGACGCCAACCAGCAGCTGCTGTCGCAGACCGTGACCGCGCAGACGGTGACCACGGGTGGGTCGGGGACCGTCCGGCAGGCGCAGGTGCTGCAGCGTCGGGACTACTCCTACAGCCGGGATGGGTATGTCACCGAGATCGATGACATGCTCGCCGGCCTGCGCCGGTTTGATCTCGACCCGGTGCGGCGGGTCACCGCCGTGCACGGGGCGGACTGGTCCGAGCGGTACGGCTACGACGCGGCGGGCAACATCACCGACGCGTCCTGGCCTGCGTCCACCCAGTCCCTACCTGCACAGAATCTGGCTACACAACGTGACGGACTTGATGATGTCGCGCAGGGTGGTCGGGAGTACGCGGGCACGTTGATCCGCCGTGCCGGCCGCGT
>NZ_CAUVXI010000348.1:2057-2995 GCF_963555845.1 Protofrankia sp. Cas8
CACGCTGCGCCAGCACAAGCGGCTGTCGGCGAAACCGCGTACCTGGCGCTACAGCTGGGACGCCGACGATCGCCTCACCGGTGTGACCACACCGGACGGCCAGCGCTGGCGGTACCGGTACGACCCGTTCGGCCGGCGGATCGCCAAGCAGCGCCTCGCCAGCGATGGCACCGGCGATGATCGTGGGGTGGTCGAGCAGGTCGACTTCGCCTGGGACGGCGTCGTCCTCGCCGAGCAGAGCCACGTCTCCGGCGACGACCCGGCACCTCGCGTCACCACCTGGAACTGGGAGCCCGGCGGTTTCCGTCCGCTCACCCAGTCCGAGCGCCGCCCGTCCGACACGGCTGCCGGCGGCAAAACCGGCGACGACGACACCGCCGCTGACCACGACAGCGCCGAGCAGGAGTGGTTCGACGCCCGGTTCCACGCCATCGTCACCGATCTCGTCGGCACGCCCACCGAACTCGTCGACCCCGACGGCGAGCTCGCCTGGCACGCCCAGACCACCCTGTGGGGCGCCGGCCCGCCATCGTCCTCCGCCGGTGGTGGCGTCGACTGCCCGCTGCGTTTTCCCGGCCAGTATCACGACCCCGAAACCGGCGCCCACTACAACTATCATCGCTACTACGACCCCGAGACCGCCCGGTACGACTCCACCGATCCCCTCGGCCTCACCCCGGCTCCCAATCCTCACACCTATGTCCACAATCCCCTGGGTTGGTTCGACCCCCTCGGCCTCGCGCCGTATGACATATTTGTTAGAAGGGGAACAAACTGGGAAAGCGCGGGCAGGCTGACCCGGCAGGCGCAAGCAGCGGAAGATACTGGACGGTTTCCGCACGGTGAAGCTATCCAAAAACCCTGTCTGGGTAATGTTGGTCGACGTTTCGCTCTTCTAGCGTGGATGAAATCTTGATTTTTCGATTGTTGTTGATCGC
>NZ_CAUVXI010000349.1:0-2732 GCF_963555845.1 Protofrankia sp. Cas8
CCGTGTTGTCCCAGCTGGCGCTGGCCAGCGTCAGCCTGCCCTGTCCCGGGGCGAACGCCACTGACTCCACCGGTCCGGTGTGGCCGGTCAGCGGGCTGCCCAGCGGTCGGGGGGGCCGTCCGGTTTGGAGACGTCCCACAGCAGCACCGTGCCGTCGTAGTCGCCGCTGGCCAGCGTTGCATTGTCTGGGGAGAAGGCAACCGACCACACGGCGCCATGACGGCCTCTCAGTGGCTCGCCCAGCTGGTGAGGTGCGGTCGGGTCGCTGACGTCCCACAGTCGCACCGTCCCGTCGTCGCCGGCGCTGGCCAGAATCTCCCCGTTCGGGGAGAACGCCACCGACCGCAGTTCGCCGGTGGGGCTTAGCGGCGGACCCAACCTGCGAGGACGGATTGGGTCGGTGACGTCCCACAGCCGCACGGTGCCGTCGGCGGCGCCGCTGGCCAGGGTCCGTTTGTCCGGGGAGAACGCCACCGACCGCACTTCGCCGGCGTGACCGGTCAGGAGCTGGACCTGGGTAGTGGCCGGAGCGGTGGTCGGTGGGATGGGGGGAGGCTTTCCGTCGGACCCATCTGTGGGTCCGACGAACAGGAAGATTCCGAAAGCTATAAGTGGTAGTACAGCCATGGAAACTAGGAGGCGGTGGCGCCGCAGCCAGCCCAGAGCGTCTCTGTGTGTGGTGTGGTGTGGTGTGGGGTCTTGGGCGGCGGTTTCGGAGGGTCCGAGGGTTGCGCCGGCACGGTGGGCGCTGAGAACTGGTCCGCGGCGGCGCGGACGTCGTCGTCGAGGCGCAGCCCGATGCCGGAGCGGGCAGTCCAGCCCAGACCAAAAATATCGGCGGCGGCGTGGGCAAGATCGAGGGCGAAGGCGTGCGCGGTCGGTTGACGGTCGGCCGGGTCCTTCTCCAGCGCCCGCATGATCACTTCTGCGATCAGGGTCGGCACCCCGGTCGGCGGGTCGGGGATGGTGTTGCAGTGGTGCTGCCCGAGCACATACGACGATAGTTGCGGGTCGAATGGCGGCGCCCCGGTCAGTAGCTGGTAGAGCACGATGCCGAGGGCGTACACGTCAGTGGCCCGATAGAGCCGGCCGGCGGTGAACTGTTCCGGGGCCATGTAGACCGCTGTGCCCACCACTCGGCTCGCGTCGGCCGCTGGTCCATTGATGATTTTTGCGATACCGAAGTCGGTGATTTTGACCAGGCCGTCGGTGTCGAAGAGGATGTTGCCGGGTTTGATGTCGCGGTGCAGCACATCCCGGCCGTGTGCGTAGGACAAGGCCGTTGCCACCGCCAGACCGACCGCGCAGGCGCCTTCCGGCGTCAGGTTGGTCCGGCGGGCGAGGGTCCCCCCACCCAGCAGCTCCATGATGATCAGATGTAGGTCGTCGGTTTTGACGTAGTCATGGACCCGGACCACGTGCGGATGGTCCATGGCAGCGAGTTGACGCGACTCAGCGGCATAATCAATAGTGGCACCGTTGAGACCTGCGGTCTGAATCTTGATGGCCACGGCGCGGTTCAACTCACGGTGTCGGCCAGCCCGCACCTGCCCAAACGAACCTTGACCGAGGACCGCACCCACATCATAGCCGGGTAACGCCGTGGCTACCCGTGCCCGGTCAACCGGCATGTACGGATCGCCGCCCACTGCCGGCGGCCGCTACCCCTGGCAGGGCAAATCCGCCCATCATCCCCCCACCCCCGGTGTACTGCCGCGATCCTAACCACCACACCACCGTCAACGGTCCGCGGGGTGGAAACCTGCTCGTTCGGGGCCTCCGGGCATGCGCGAATAGCCATGATCGAACGTTCTTCGGCCCACCTGCGGATGTCGCTCCGGACGGGTTCCGGAGCGACCCGGTGGGAACGCCTCATCAGGGTGTTCGATCAGCGAGACACAGCCAGGGCGTCGTGAATCGCAAGGTCCCATCCTCGGTCGATCTCATTCGCGCTTTCAAACCCATCCATCGTCAGACGGGGCCGTCATCGGTCTCCCGTAGCTGCTTCAGCAGCCGTAGGATCTTGTAGTCGGAGCGTTGTGAAAGTATGAACCGCCGTTCTTGTGCACGACCAACAAAGGATTGCAGGCGAGTGGCGGATCCCGCCATCTCGTCTATCCATCAGGATGCATCAGGACTCCATCAGGACTCCATCAGGATGCATCAGGACTCCATCAGGACTCCATCAGGACTCCATCAGGATGCAAGTCTGGCAGGGATGCATGACGATTGGCGGGAGTCCGGATCCCGGGCCGCTTTGGTGGGGGATTGGCCGGGTTGGTTACGCCCCCCACTGCTCGCCGACGTCACCCCGGCCGCCCTCGCCGAGCTGCGCCTGGAACCGGGCGTGACCGTGTGGGCGTCGTTCAAGGCGACCGACGTCGAGACCTACCCTCAACTCCAGGAGTAACCGGGCGGTTCGGATCTTGCGGGTGCGGTGACTACTGTTCGTGCTCGATCCGACGCCAGCGTGCGTGGCGGAAGGCGGGTCAGGGCGCGGTTGGCGAAAAAGCCTTGGTTACGACGAGGATGAGCGGCTCGTCCGCGCCGAAGCTCTTGGTTTTCGACTTCGCCTGCTTCACGTCCGGGATCAGGTCCAGCACGGTCTGAGCCGCGTCCAGGCGTCCCTCGTCGTAGAACACGGTCGGCTCCGGGACGTCGTATGCCGACTGGTAGTTGGCGGTCCGTGCCACCGTGAAGCCGGCGGCTTCCAGCCGCGCCCGGGCGGAATC
>NZ_CAUVXI010000350.1:0-2607 GCF_963555845.1 Protofrankia sp. Cas8
GTCGCGCCGATGTCGAATCGGCCGCTGACTGGCTGACCGGACGAATGATCCGCACGCCGGTCATCCGGTCGGCGTCCCTCGACCGCCGCGCCGGAACCCGACTGTGGCTCAAGGCGGAGAACCTGCAACGTAGCGGCTCATACAAGGCCCGCGGCGCGATGCGGGCGGTGGGTCGGCTGGCGGAGGCGGGGAACCGGCTGGGCGTGATCGCGCAGAGCACCGGCAACCATGCGCTCGCCGTTGCTCTGGCTGCAGGCAAGTACGGTCTCACCGCCATCGTCGTGCTCCCGGTCGACGCGCCTCCCATCAAGATCGCGGCAGCCGAGGCATGTGGCGCGCAGGTGGTCCTCGCCGGCACCACCCTCGACGACCGGCTCGACATCGTCGGACGGCTGCACGAGTCGACGGGCTACCCGGTCATCGACGCCTATGATCATCCTGACGTCATCGCAGGTCAGGGAACGGCCAGCCTCGAACTCATCGAGGACGTCCGCCGGTGCGGTGGCCACCTCGACGCCATCGTCGTCCCGGTGGGCGGCGGCGGTGGCGTGGCCGGAGCGTGCCTGGCCGCGCAGGGTGAGGGCATCGCGGTCTTCGGGGTGGAGCCCCGGGGGTGCGACTCGCTTGCACGCAGCCTCGCGGCCGGCAGACGGGTGGCCGTGCCGCCGGCCGACACGCTGGCCGACGGTCTGCGACCCGCGTGCGTCGGTCGCATCCCTTTCGACATCGTTCGTGGATCGATCGCAGGCGTGCTCCACGTAGATGATCGGAGCATCGGCCGTGCCCTGTGCCTGGCGCTGTTCCACACCAAGCTTCTCCTGGAACCGTCCGGTGCCGCCGGTCTGGCCGCGGCTCTCGACGATGCCTCGCTGGATGGCTTCGACGATGTCGGTGTGGTGCTGACCGGAGGGAATGTCGAGCCAACGTTGATCACTCGCCTCATCGCCGAACACGAGGCGGCCGCTGCCGGGGGCAGCGGCGTCATCGGTGGGAATGTCATGAGCGGCACGTCATGAGCGGGCACATGGCGGGCGGGAACGCTGCGAACGGGCGAGCACGACTGCGGGTCGGGATCCTGTTCGGTGGTCCGTCAGCGGAGCACGACGTTTCGTGCTCGTCTGCACTGGGGCTGGTACGGGCTCTGCCGCAAGACCGCTACGAGCCCGTCGTGATCGGCATCGCCCGGGACGGTCGCTTCACGCTCGTGCCGGACGACGCGGTCGACCGGTTGCGGCATCTGCCGCCACACGCCCGGGCCATCGACGACCGCCTCGAGGTGGTAGGCCAGCCGGTGGAGTTGCGGCGCGGCCGGTTGCACTCCGAGGTGGTGGTCACGCCCGCCGACGACCCGCGGGACGTCCTCGCCCACCTCGACGTCGTGTTCCCGCTCCTGCATGGCCCGTTCGGCGAGGACGGTGTCATCCAGGGGTTCCTCGAGCTGCTCGGGGTCCCCTATGTCGGCTGCGGCGTGGTCGGATCGGCCGTTGGTATGGACAAGGTCGCGATGAAACGGGCCTTCGTCGCGGAGGGCATCCCCGTCACCCCTCACCGGTGGTTCGACGAGGCGACCTGGTGTTCGTCCCGCAATCCGCACAGCCTGCTTGACGGCCTGCGCTGGCCGTTGTTCGTGAAGCCGGCCAGCATGGGCTCCTCCATCGGGGTGTCGCGGGTGATCTCGGATGACGCCCTGGCTGCCGCCGTTGCGAAGGCACTCGACTATGATCACACGGTAATCGTCGAACAGGGTGTGACGGGACGTGAGATCGAGTGCGGCGTGCTCGGGGGAGAATCCCCAGCGGCGTCGGTCCCCGGTGAGGTCACCGTCGTGGGCGAGTGGTTCGACTACGACCTGAAGTACTTCGGCGACAGCGACCCGATGATCGTGCCCGCGGTGCTGGCCCCGCGGGTGACCGACGAGGTCCGCGAGCTGTCCGTCCGGGCGTTTCGCGCCGTCGGCGGCTGGGGCCTGGCCAGGGTCGACTTCCTGTACGACGAGGACGCGGACCGGCTCTACGTCAACGAGCTGAACACAATGCCCGGCTTCACCGCGCATTCCATGTACCCGAAGGTCTGGGCCGCGACCGGCATCCCCTACCCGGACCTCGTCAGCCGTCTCATCGAGCTGGCGTTCGAGCGACACGTACGCACCAGACGACGAACGATCATGGAGGTCACGTCATGACCATCGAGGTTGCGACAACCCGTCAGGAGTGGTTCGCAGGCCGTCCGGGCGACTGGGCGGCCTGGCGGTCGAAGGTGACCTTCGCCTCGCGGGCGCAGGTACTCGAGCTTGCGGTGCAGATTGCCCGCCCGGTGCCCGGAAACATCGTCGAGTTCGGCGTCTGGAAAGGGGCGTCGACCCGAGTGATCCGCGACGAGCTCCTCCAGTGCAGCCTGTGGGACCGCGCCCAGCGCCGGAAACGGATCTACGCCTGCGACTCGTTCGAGGGCCTGCCCACCGAGTACGAGAACATCGCGAAGGGTACCTTTGCGACCCCGGTGCCGACGCTGCGCGGCATCCGCATTGTCAAGGGGTTCTTCGAGGACTCCCTGACGCCCGCACTCGCCGCTGAAGTCGGGCAGGTGAGCCTGGCCCATTTCGACGCC
>NZ_CAUVXI010000351.1:0-2584 GCF_963555845.1 Protofrankia sp. Cas8
GTCACGCAGGTGGATCCTGGTGGCGAAGGCGGATCCGGCGACGCCGAGCACGCCCCAGATGATCAAAATCGGCGAGACCGCTGCGATGCCCACCCCGAGCACGGCCAAGCCCAGTACCCAGACCGCCACCAGCGGCGCCCGATCCGCCCGCCTGCTACGTAGCGCAACCATCAACGTCTCCCCTCGTTCCGCACATCTCACAACTCATCAGGCCCAGTGTCCCTCCGAGTCTCGCCGGGGCCGCCCGGACGGGGAACGGGCCGCCGTCGCGCATTCCGGGCCCTACAGGGCCGGGGCGTCGTCGAGGAAGGGATGGCCGCGGGCGGCGTCGAGAGCTGCCTCCAACGCGCCGCCGACCTGGTAGAGCCGGTCGTCCGCGAAGGTCGGCGCCATGATCTGAAAACCGACCGGAAGCCCGTCGGCCAGGCCGATCGGCAGGCTCATCGCCGGCCCGCCGGCCAGGTTCGACGGGATCGTGCACAGGTCGGACAGGTACATCGCCACCGGATCGTTGATCTTCTCACCCAGCCGGAACGCGACGGTGGGCGTGGTGGGTGAGACCAGCACGTCGACCCGTTCGTAGGCCGCGGCAAAGTCCTGGCTGATCAGCGTTCGGACCTTCTGCGCCTGACCGTAGTAGGCGTCGTAGTAACCCGACGACAATGCGTAGGTCCCCAGGATGATCCGACGCTTGACCTCGGCCCCGAAGCCGGCACCGCGGGTGCGGGTCATGACCTCCTCGGCTCCGGCCTCGCCGTCGTCACCGATCCGCAGGCCGAACCGCATCGCGTCGAAGCGGGCCAGGTTGGACGAGCACTCGCTCGGCGCGATCAGATAGTAGGCGGGCAGCGCGTAGGTGAAGTGCGGGCAGCTGACCTCGACGACCTCGGCACCCAGACCGACCAGCACCTCAAGAGCGTCGGAGAAGCGCGCCCGCACCCCGATGTCGTAGCCGTCCCCGGACAGTTCCCGGACCACGCCGATCCGCACGCCGCGCAGATCACGGCTGGCGGCGGCGGCCACCACGCCGGGTACCGGCAACTCGATGCTGGTCGTGTCCAGCGGGTCGTGACCGGCGATGGCGGCATGTAGCAGAGCCGCGTCGGTCACCGTGCGGGCCAGCGGCCCGGCCTGGTCCAGCGAGCTCGAGAACGCGACGAGGCCGTAGCGGCTCACCCCGCCGTAGGTCGGCTTGACCCCGACCAGCCCGCACACGGCCGCGGGCTGGCGAATCGAGCCGCCGGTGTCGGTCCCGATCGAGATCGGCGTCTCGAAGGCGGCCACGGCGGCTGCGCTGCCACCGCTGCTACCGCCGGGGATGCGATCGGTGTCCCACGGGTTGCGGGTCGGCCCGTAGGCGGAGTTCTCCGTGGACGACCCCATCGCGAACTCGTCCATGTTGACCTTGCCGATGATCACCACGCCGGCGGCCCGCAACTTCGACACCACTGTCGCGTCGTACGGCGGCTTCCAACCCTCGAGCATTCGACTACCACAGGTCGTCGGCATGCCGCGGGCAGTGAGTACGTCCTTGAGCGCCAGCGGGACGCCCGCGAGCGGTCCCAGGCGCTCCCCCGCGGCCCGGCGCCGGTCGACGTCGCGAGCCGCGGCAATGGCACCGTCGACGTCGACGTGCAGGAACGCGTTGATCCGATCGTCGACCTTCGCGATCCGGTCGAGCGCGGCCTGGGTCGCCTCCAGGGCGCTGAGCTCACCCGCGGCGATCGCGGCGGCGGTTCGGGCGGCGGAGAAACGGATGACGTCGGTCACGGGAGGTACCCTCACTCGTCCAGGTCGAGGATGCGCGGCACCCGGAAACGGCCGCCTTCGACGGCGGGCGCGCCGGCGAGCGCGTCAGCCTGCGACAGCGACGTGCGGGTGATGTCAGCCCGGAACACGTTCGTCAGCGGGACGGCATGGGTCGTCGGCGGGATGTCACCCGCAGCTACCTCCGCGACCCGGGCGACCGCACCGATGATCACGTCGAGCTGAGGGGCGAGCGTGTCGAGCTCCTCGTCGGACAAGGCCAGCCGCGACAGGCGGGCAAGATGGGCGACCTCGTCCCTGGTAATCGCCATACCGGTTACGACCCTCTGACTTCCCGGTGACCTTGCGGCCACGTCTGTGTCTGCTGACTGCCGAGTCCCGTGCCTGCCGACTCGCGGATGACGCTGTGGTCATCGTACGGGCCGGCGCGCAGGGGCACCCCCTGGCCTGGCGGCCCCCACCACCTTGGAGAAGCCGCGCCGCATGCCTGACACGCCCTCCACCGGGGGGGACCCGGTGCCCGCTAGCATCGCAGACGGGCCTGCGGGTAGTGCCCACCACGGGACCGCCTGGCGACGGTGATCACCGCGGTTTCAGAACTGTCCAGCGCCCGTGGAGGTACCCACTGCAATGCTTGACCGCGATGAGATTGACGCGCTGTATCCGGCCGACCTACCCGGCCCGGAGCACTGGGAGGAGCGGTACCCGCCGAGGAACCTGACGCCGGGCGCGATGGTCACCCGTTTCTGCCCGAGCCCAACGGGCTTCGCCCACCTCGGCGGGGTCTATGTGGCGATCCTGGACAAGGACCTCGCAC
>NZ_CAUVXI010000352.1:0-1076 GCF_963555845.1 Protofrankia sp. Cas8
GCTCCCGCCCCGAACCCCCACACCTACGTCCACAATCCCTATCGGGAGCTCGACCCCCTCGGCCTCGCCCCGTGCACGCTTAAACAGGTCAAAATTGATCTTTGGCGAGTCGGAATGAGCGTTCGTGATTACGACATCGTCCATGTTCCTGAGATTCGCGATCTTGCGGGGAGGCTGATCCACGGGAGGTCCAGTGCATTTTCTGACGGTCGTCCCGTCCTTGGTCCACGAGGTCGCTCTTTGATTGAAATAACTGATCTCGGCCTATCTTCGAAGGACAATGCTGTGGTAACTATTTTCCATGAAATCTACCATGTCCGATCGAATATTCTTCGTGGGCACGGAGGAACGGAGGATGCAGCCGAGGAGTTTGGTCAGATGATGGTCGACATATTCAGGAGAAGGATTCGGTAGCGTGATGCAGGTGGTTTGGAAACAATACAGCAACCAGGAGGTTGACCGGCTCGCCGCGCATGCTCCGCCCATGACTGACAGGTCAGAAAGGACCTGTCCGGCTTGCGCGCGAAGGGCTGTTCGAACATATTACTATGAACGTGAGCGCTTCGGTCGCCCGATCGGGGTGCTGTATGCGTGGTGTGCCAACTGCTGTCGATACACCTCTTCTGTCGGTGAACCTCTGTCTCCGTTGTTCGCTTTCGATACTCCGGATGAAGCAGCCGATGTCCTGGCTCGTGCTCGCAGGGTGGACGACCCCAGGATGATCATTGAACGGCTCGACGCTCTCTGGAATTCAGGCGTACTGCCTCAAAAATTCACCCGACGAGCGAGGAAGTAAAAGCTTGGCGGCCACTTTTGTCACAACGACGGGTCGAGTTTCAGATAATTCGGTAGTCAGGGCTTGTCGATCGCGCTCTGGAAGATTCTCCGGGTCGGAACGCGGTGTGCCGGGACGATTCATCGAGGCGGATCCCGGTTAAAGGACGCGGGGAAGCGCTGGCGCGCACTATCCTGTCCAGAACACCTCTGAGTGCTACCGCAAGGCGACTACGTAACGCAGCTGGTCGAAACTCTGCGCAACCTTCCCGCAGCCCTGATGTTCGCCCACGCATGGCTCG
>NZ_CAUVXI010000352.1:1101-2535 GCF_963555845.1 Protofrankia sp. Cas8
TGATGTTCGCCCACGCATGGCTCGCCGTCACCGTGGCCAAGAATCGTGAGAAGAATAGGCCGTCAAAGGAACGGCTGACCACCGCAAGCGGCTACGTCCGCGAACCCGACAGCAGTATTCCGATCGCCGATCCGCCCGCGCCGGCCAGGAACAAGATGATCCCATTTACCCTCAATGAGATCCGTCATATTATTGTCCAAGTCTGGCAGAAGGCCATCCCTTTCAGGGTCACTCGGCGCTGGTCGGACTGGCGTCGACGCCACCAAGAGCGGGCGAGCTACTACCACTTTCGCCGGCGGATACGCGCCGCTCGAGCATCCGTCACGCCAGTCGCAGCCACATGGAGATCACTGTGACTGTAGTACTAGATCATTTCCTGACATTCAAGGGTCGCCTGTGATGGCCGCCGAGAAATCGATGATTCAATACGTTGGGTCAGGTCGACATAATGTCGATCTTTGACGGAGCCTCCCGCGTCGCACGGCGTGTCGGAGATCGTGGAAGGGAAAGGACGAGCCTTCTATGGCCCAGCTCGATGACCATCGGTGGATGATGCGGGCTATCGAGTTCGCGCACCGCTGCCCGCCCGCCACCGGTGCCTATTCGGTGGGTGCCGTCGTCGTCGACGAGAACGGCGAGGAGATCGCGTTCGGGTTCTCCCGCGAGGTCGACAATGCGGTGCACGCCGAGGAGTCCGCGCTCGCGAAGGTCGCTCCCGACGATCTCCGGCTCACCACCGCGACGATCTACAGCACTCTCGAACCCTGCTCGCAGCGCAAGTCCCGGCCGCGTGCCTGCACCCAGCTCATCCTGGCGGCGAAGATCCCCCGGGTGGTCATCGCCTGGCGGGAACCCAGCCTGTTCGTCGCCGACTGCCAGGGCCACGAGATGCTCACCGCAGCCGGTGTCACCGTCGTGGAGATACCCGAGCTCGGCGAGCAGGCGCGTGCCATGAATGCTCACCTCTCTGTCTGACCGCTGAGGAGGCCGCGGAGAAGGTGCGGGTGAGGAAGCTGCCTGCGGACGAGGGGGCACGTGCCCTGGATCTGCTCGGTCGCATGCCGCTGAGGCGTTTCGACCATGTGCCGTTGCTTCCGCGGATCTGGGCGCTTCGGCACAACATGTGGCCGTATGACGCTGCATACGTCGCGCTGGCGGAGGTGTTGGGCGCCGAGCTGGTGACGGTGGACCGCACGTTCGCCGGTACGCCCGGTCTGATGTGTCCCGTCCGCAACCTTCGAAGCGAACAGCAGCAGCCCGGGTACGGCCGCCGGCCGGACTTGCGCGTGGTGGGATAACCGGCTGGCTATCCGCAGGTGGGAGCCCGTCTCATGTGTCGACCTGGGGCAGCTGGCGAAGCGGCTCCAGTGCGGGGTGCTCCTGTAGCCCGCGTCGGCCGTACAGTGAGCCATTCCCCGCAACGGTCTGCCACGC
>NZ_CAUVXI010000353.1:0-1190 GCF_963555845.1 Protofrankia sp. Cas8
GCGTTGGGGGCGTAATCACGCCGCCTTGCGGCGAGCCGCTCAGTGTTTCGTGGTATTTCCAGTCCTCTAGGTACCCGGCTTTCAACATCTGTTTGATGAGCCGCAGGAACCGGTTGTCGTGGACTTTCTCCGACAGGATCCCGACCATTATTTCATGGTTCAAGGACCCGAAGCAGTCGGAGATGTCGCCCTCGACAAACCACGTGGTACCAGTCCAGGTTGTCTCCACGTCCCGCAGCGCGGTGTGGCAGCCTCTCCTGGGCCGGAACCCGTGCGAATGGTCGGAGAACGTCGGCTCATAGTATGCCTCTAACAGCAGGCGCACTACTTCGCCGACGAGCTTGTCCGACCAGGACGGCAGTCCCAGCGGGCGCAGCTTCCCGTTCTTTTTCGGGATGTAGACCCGCCGGGCCGGACTGAAGCGGTACCGTTCGTGCCGCATCGCCTCGACGATCTGGTCGATCTTGTCCTCGGACATGCCGTCCGCGGTCTCTGTGCTGGCCCCGGGGGTCATGGCGCCCTGGTTGGCGTAGATCCTCCCGTAGGCCCGCAGGTACAGGTCGCGGTTGAACATCTGTCGGTACAGCTCGTTGCACGGCAGGCCCTTCCTGCCACGGTCGCGGAGGACACCCAGAACCGTTTCGGCGCTCTGCATTGCGCATGCCTTTCGGTCGTAGTGTCCGATCACCTGTGCCCCTTCGCCCTGCGGACGGACTTCCCGTCCTCCCTGGCGGGTCGTGACTCCCGCGACTACTACGGGCACTCTGTCGCCGTAGGGCTCGCACCCCTTAGGCGATCCCATGTTCGCTCGTGTCGTACGTGTATAGCGCGGTTTAGGCGGTCCACTCATCTCCTTGAATGCCCTCGCTGGGCATCGTTCCGCGTCCCGGAGGTTTGCGGCAGGCAGTCTGGTATCCTGCCGCAGGGAGCGGCGCCGGTGTCGGGCGTCTTTCCGGCGGGCTTCAGGTTGCGCCTTCTGGAGATTAGACTTCAGGCAATCCAGCTTTCGCCGTGCCGCGCGGATCCCCTAACGCATCACCCCATACGCCTGGGCATGACCGCTAGTTTCCTGGCATGCTACAGTCCCCGTATTGCCTTTCGGCGCAGAGTTAGCCATCGGATCCAGAGACGTACCTCCTGTCTCTCCCCGCTGCGCGGGGGATACAACACTGCACCTCATGGCGCAGCAG
>NZ_CAUVXI010000353.1:1719-3036 GCF_963555845.1 Protofrankia sp. Cas8
TCTCCTGTTCGACCAGGTTCGCGGACTCGCCGCGCAGCCGGCGGCCCGGGCCGCGCAGCGTCGACTTCATGGTCTTGTAGGTGAGTTCGACCTGCCAGCGCTGCGCATAGCAGGCCGCGACCTCGGCGGCGGGGTGGGCGACGTGGTCGAGCAGGGTGGTCAGTACCCGGAACCGGCTGGTGGTGGACGCGCCAGCCTGGTCGGTGGTGGTCACCCGGAACTCGACGAGGCGGGTGACCGTGTCAGGAAACCGGGGCGCCTTCCGGTCGCCGGTCCTCGCGCGGCGCAGGGCGAGCATCGCGTCGGACTCGCGCAGCCGCAGCAGCTGTGAGCCGTCCGGCAAGGTCCGGATCACGGTCGCGGGCAGGCTGTGGTGGCCGTTCTTGACCCGCCACGCCAGCTGCGCCCCGGTCGCGGACGCTGCCAGCCAGCGGGCCATCGAGAAGAAGTTCCGGTCGGCGAGGTTCAGGGTGCCTGGCCGGAGTTGCTCGACGAGCCGGTCCCAGAGCGCCTGCTCGGACACCGCGCACGAGTCGAGGACGGCGGCGAGGACCCGGCGGGTCCCGCACACCACGAGGGTGACGACGCGGACCTGTGGGAACCGGCCCCCGGACGGGGTCGCGAACCGCTCGGCGACCCCGTCCGCGGCCGGTGCGTCGAACACCGTCCCGTCCGTGGCCGTCACCACCAGCCCGAACACGCGCAGGCCCAGGATCTGCGGGCACGCGTCAGCCAGCTGGGCGCCGGCTTCGAACACCGCGCGTAGCACGGCGGCGGGCAGTCGGGCCCTGGCCTGGGACAACGCCGCCGCGGTCACCGGGCCGCCGAACGCCGTCACCGGGTTGAACGCGACCAGGTGCGGCCACAGCCGGGCCAGCACGGTCGGGGCGCCCTCGCCGAAGAACAGGCACAGCCCGAGCACCAGCACGGTGGTCGCCGCCCCGGTCAGCGCCGTCCGGCGGGAGTCGGTGTGCCCCACGGTCGCCGCCGCCGCGCGCACCTGCCCGGGCTTGACCACCACCGCCAGCGGCGCGGCCCCCACCACGTGCGCGCCTACGCCGGCGCCCGGGCCAGCAAGTACCACATCCCGTAACGACTCGGGCGGCGAGGACGTGACAGACTTGGACACAGGAGCTCCTGGTTTCGACGGTTGGTCTTCGCAACCCACGTCGTACCAGGAGCTTTCTTATGGGCCGTACCCGGCGGGTCAGCTGCGACCCCGCAAACCCCGCCGCCCCACGCGGGCCGGAACCGGAACCGCGAATAGAACGACGAACACAACACATCGGCAACGATCACTACGCGATGGACGTCATC
>NZ_CAUVXI010000354.1:0-1219 GCF_963555845.1 Protofrankia sp. Cas8
TCGCCGGCCCGAGGTCGCGCCTATTGCCGACCGCACGAGGTTTGAGCAGGCGAGCAGTCCGTCCGGTCGCCCGGTCACCGTGCTTCGCGCCTGACCGCTCTGCGCGCCTGACCGGCGGGTTCCCACCTTCGGCGAGACTCCTTCATCCGATCGGCATCGCCGGATCTCCGACCAGTACAGGCGAGTGCCGGGCCCTGTCCTGAGATTTCGGCACCGGAGGCGCGGAGAAAACAGGAATGCCTGAAGGGCGTGTTTGAGAAGCATCTGTCCGGCTCGCGTGCCCCCGCATTCCGCCTGGCTTTGTTGTCGTCGGCCCGGATAGAACGCCGCTATCTGGGTTTTTTTGTATTTTGTTAGTCGGGCGCGGCCGGCCGGCTCTCTGACCGAACGACACGTCCCAAACACGTCCTGGACCGTCTCCTGCTGACGTTTCGTCAGCGGTCAGGTTCGGGTGATGGCGGTCAGCCAGGCCGGGATGCTGGTGGGTCCGAGGGTGATCTCGATTTCGGCCGATTCGATCGAGTCGATCTGCCAGCCGTCGTCGAAGCTTGCGGTGATCTCGTCGCGGGTCAGCCTACGCGGACCCGTATCGCCCGGTTGGCGGTCGCTGAAGCCGAGCATGAAATAGCGGCCGCCGGGTGGGATCGTCGACCGCAGACTCGCGGTGAACCGGAGGCGATCGTCGTCGGTGAACACGTGGAACAGTCCACAGTCGAGCACCGTGTCGAACTGTTCACCCAGCTGCTCCAGCTCAAGGGCGTCGCCGACCAGAAACCTGACGGTCAGACTCCGGTCGGCAGCCTTGCGTCGGGCGCGGGCGATGGCCGCCGCTGCGGTGTCCATGCCAGTGGCATCCAGCCCGAGGCGAGCGGCCATCAGGGCGTGTTCCCCGGTTCCGCAGCCGACATCGAGGACTCGTCCGCGGAGCACGCCGGCGTCGGCCAGGTCCAGGAACGCCGGTTGAGGCCGGCCGATGTCCCACGGGGGCGTGCCCTGGTAGAAGGTGTCGAAGTCGATGGGCCGCCGTGGTTTCAGCGGATCGGACGTGCCCACGGGACTCTCCGGACTGGCCATGGGTCGATCCTCCTCCCTGAACATCACGTGTGCACGGTCCTGGTGGTTGGGGTACCAGGTGACGGTGTCGAGGAACGTCACGGTGGAGTCGGTGGAGTCGGCATCTACGCGACGAGGAACACCGGCGCGAGTCGCCGTATCCGTT
>NZ_CAUVXI010000354.1:1737-2592 GCF_963555845.1 Protofrankia sp. Cas8
GGGGTATTTTGTGGTCCACGCTCCTCGGCAGACGGGGAAGACGACTGCGTTGCGGGCTCTTGCGGACGCGTTGACCGCTGGCGGCGTGTACGCGGCGTTGCATTTTTCGTGTGAGGTTGGCGAGGCTGCCGGCGACGACTACGGCGCGGCGCAGCGCGGCGTCCTCGAGGAGATCCGAAGCGGTGCCGAGATCGGGCTGCCGCTGGAGCTCGGACCGCCGCCGTGGCCGGAGGTGGCCGAGGCGAACCTGCTGAAGGCGGCGCTCGCGGGGTGGGCGCGGGTCTGCCCGCGGCCGTTGGTGCTGTTTTTCGATGAGATCGACGCGTTGCGCGGTGCGAGTCTGATCAGCGTGCTGCGCCAGTTGCGGGCCGGGTTCAACGAGCGACCGGATGGGTTTCCCGCTTCGGTGGCGTTGTGTGGGCTGCGCGACGTCCGCGATTACAAAGCCGCCAGTGGTGGCGACCCGAATCGGCTCGGTACCGCCAGCCCGTTTAACATCAAGCTCAAGTCGCTGCGGTTGGGGGATTTCACCGCGGCCGAGGTGGCTGAGTTGTACGGCCAGCACACGGCGGAGACCGGGCAGGTTTTCACCCCGGCGGCGGTGGCGCGGGCGGTGGAGCTGACCGCGGGGCAGCCGTGGTTGGTCAACGCGTTGGCCAACGAGATCGTCGAGGAACTCGCGGTCCCGCCCACCGAGCCGATCACTGTGGACCATGTGGAGCAGGCGAAGGAACGGTTGATTCTGGCTCGCGCCACGCATCTGGACTCGTTGGCGTCCAAGCTCGTGGAGCCGCGGGTGCGTCGGGTTGTGGAGCCGGTACTGGCCGGCGCCCTGCCGGAGCTCGACCCCTACAA
>NZ_CAUVXI010000355.1:0-702 GCF_963555845.1 Protofrankia sp. Cas8
CTAGTGCAGCGCCTCAGTAGTTCTTTGCGGTTCCACCGAGGGCTTGATCGTTACTTTTGGTAGTCGGTGAGGTGGGTCAGGGCGGCTGTGTCGTAGGCGTCGGTCGGGGTGCCGATGTGGTGGCCGGTGGTCAGGACGGCGTCGGTGTAGGTCTCGGTGGCTGGGTCGTGGAGCGCGAAGGCCCAGTCGTTGCCGCCGAGGTACTCGATCCGGCAGAGCGGGATCTTCTCGTCGTTGTCGTCGCCGGCGCCGGCCCAGGCGTCGAGGTAGCCGTAGCCGCCGCGCCAGCGGATCGTGATCTCCTGCAGAGTCGGGTGGGTCGTCGACGCATGGTGGTCGACTGTCCCCTCGACGTCGTCCTTGAGGCGTCTGGGTGGTACCGGCATGCCCGCCACTCTGCCCGCCGGCGGCGGGGTGGTGGGATAGGCGCTGGCCCGCCCAGGTCTTGTCCGGGTGGCCCTGCCCGGCCTGCCCCTCCGGTGTACCTGGGCCGTGGCGCCTGCCGGGGGCGTGGGAGGACCCGATGAGCCCTGCCGCCCTCGCGGTGCAGGCCAGACTGACGACCAAACGGCGCCGCAAACTCAACCAGATCATCGCCTCGGGTCGCAGCGAGCAGCGCCTGGTCCGGCGCGCCAGGATCGTTCTGGCAGCCGCCGAGGGGACGAGGGATACCCGGATCGCTGCCGGTCTGGGCTGCACGGT
>NZ_CAUVXI010000355.1:1022-1853 GCF_963555845.1 Protofrankia sp. Cas8
GGACCCGGTTCGTGGCCCGCGGGGTTCCGGGTCTGTTCGACCGGCCGAGGCCGGGCCGGCCGCCGGTCCACGGCCCGTCGGCCCGGCTCGCGGTCGTGGCGACCGCGACCGCGACCCCACCCGAGGGGCGAACCGTCTGGTCGCACCGCACCCTCGCCGCCCACCTGGCCGAACGCGGCCTGCCGGTCTCGGCGGCCACGGTCGGCCGGGTACTCGCCGACGCCGAGGTCCGCCCGCACCGGGTCCGCGGCTGGCTGCGCCGCGCCGACGACCCGGCGTTCTGGGCGAAGGCCGGTGAGGTCTGCCGTGTCTACCTGCACCCGCCGGCCGGCACGCTGCTCGTCAACATCGACGAGAAGACCGGGATCCAGGCGAAGACCCGCAAATTTCCGGAGGTCCCGCTACGGCCCGGCTGGGCGGCGCGCCGCGAGTTCGAGTACGTCCGCCACGGCACCGTGTCGATCATCGCTGCGATGGACGTCGCGACTGGTCAGGTCATCACCGGCCGGGTCGCCCGCAACACCTCCGCCGCCTTCACCGCGTTCCTCACGGAACTCGACGAACAGGTCGACCCGGCCCTTGGCATCCACCTGATCCTCGACAACGGGTCGAGCCACACCGCACGGGCCACGAAGAGCTGGTTGAAGGCGCACCCGCGGTTCTCCACGACCTACACGCCCAAGCACGCGTCCTGGCTGAACATGGTGGAGCAGTGGTTCGGTGTCCTGACCCGCCAACTGCTCCGCCGGGGCGACTTCGTCTCCCGCGAGGACCTCGAGGCCCAGATCACCGCGTTCACGATCCGCCACAACGAGACCGCCCAGCCCTACC
>NZ_CAUVXI010000355.1:2118-2587 GCF_963555845.1 Protofrankia sp. Cas8
GATGGACCTACGACGCCGACACCGAGCATGCCCGCTACCTCGAACGCCACCCCACCACACCAGCCCAGGCCTGACATCACGATCCGTCACGAAGAGACGGAAAGGAACTAATGAGGCGCTGCACTAGTCCGCTGTGTTCTGCGAAACGATGCGGGCGGGTAGCTGGGTGATGAGGAGCCGTGAGTCACGGAAAGAATAGCGGGGGTTCCGCCCACGCTTTCCGTTGTAAACGGCTGCGTCGACGGCCGCCGAGCCGTCGGGAGATGCGTGGCCCTCCAGGAGAATCCGGTGCTCAATGACCGGGGACGCTTCCGACGGGGCCGGGCCGGAGAGGCTCTCGGAAAGGACCCGCAGCTCGGGTTCGACCTGTACTTCGACATCGAAGGCGATTTCCTCGCCGTCCACTGCCACCGTGCAACCAAGCTGGAATGACGTGGTCCCGTGCGGAGCGCATCCCCGTGAACCGCCG